>JAUPUP010000052.1 GCA_030917485.1 Pseudomonadota bacterium | reverse complement strand
GTAAAAACAACCGCAAAATTAGCTAATAATGATACAATAACTGCAGGTAAAAATGGCATGTCGTCCTCCGGGATAATAATTGTTTGGTCACATTATTATGCCATTTTTATCCCTCAACCAATAAATATCAATTTGGCCTATCTAAAAATCATCAGAACTCTATATCAAAAAAGTGCCAAAGTCGAGTTAAAAATAAGCTATATAAATTAATAGTTGTTCTTGGTTTTATGTGTGAGAAAAACTTGCATGGTAGTAATGATAGGACACATATTACTACTGATAGTCGAGGAATGTCGATTAATGTAGAGCTAGTTTTAGATTGCTTAAAGACTCTGTCAAGTAGTGGGGTATCTTTTAATAAGGAAATAGCTTGGCATTTTATTTACCTTTGCGTAGAGCCGTGGTACAACCATCAAAAGCAATCAACCCATCAAATTCCGGAAAAAACTAAAAAATTTCTTACCAGTGTTTTGGGAATTGAGAGTGGTAAAATAGAATCTGTGGAAAATGCTTTAAATAATGGTGTGTTGGAGCTACTTTGTGCTTATAATGGTTTAAAAGATGTTATAGGTGCTTTTGATAGTATTATAACTCCTCAATCTGGAAATAAAAATAACTCCAATAAATCTCCGAATCCAACCTCAGATGCTCAAATTTTTCGGGGTTATTCTGCTTCAGTTCTTACATCCAACGAGTTAGATACAATACTTCCTGGAGATGAAATATATAACATAATTTCCGAAGAGATTCAGCTTAATATTTTTCCCAATGAATCAGAGGTAGGCCAAAAAGATACTACTACTGATTAGTTAAACAAAGTAATTAGTGTAATTTATTATTAGGCCTCTAACTGATAGCCAGCTTCTAACCAGTTGCGCAATCCACCACTCATGGACGTTACATTGGTATACCCCATCTTTTGTAAATTATAGGCAGTTAAAACTGATCTAAACCCGCCACTGCAGTACAACACAATATCTGAGTCTTTTGCTGGAAGATATTTTTCTATATCGCGTTCAATTGTCCCACGCGACATGTGAATTGCAGTTGGAATATGACCTTGCTGCCATTCATTATCTTCGCGTACATCAATTAAAATAAACTTTTCTTTATTTTTGAGACGGGTGAATACGGTTGAGATGTCGGTTTCTTTGATTAAAGGGCGGCATTCCTCAACTAATTCCAAAAAACTACTGCTATGTTGCATGGTTTATCTCCTTAAGTTTTAATAATAAGTTATCTATTGCTCTTCTTCTGTGGCTAATTTGGTTCTTTAACGTTACTTCAAGTTCTGCCATAGTTTTATTATATGCGTCTATGTAAAAGTGGGGATTATACCCAAAGCCATTATTACCCAATGGAGTATCTATTATATGTCCAGTAATGATTCCATCAGCAATTATGGGTTGTGGGTCAAACTCACTGCGTACTAACACTAACACACAATAAAAATAAGCGCTGCGTTCAGAAATGTTTTTTAATTCTTCGATTAATTTCTGGTTATTTTTAACGTCATCAGTTGAAGCCCCAGCATAGCGCGCCGAATGTATGCCAGGACTGCCACCTAAAGCATGTACACATAATCCTGAATCATCGGCTAATGCGGTTAACCCAGTATACTTAGCACAATGACGCGCTTTATGCAGCGAGTTTTCTACAAAAGTAGTGTATGGCTCATCAATTTCGGGAACGTTTAACTGTGATTGTGGAATTATTTCTATGCCTAAAGTTGCAAAGATTTCTTGAAACTCCCGAATTTTACCACAATTATTTGAGGCTAAAACGATTTGTTGTTTTTTACTATCACAGTTGATATTCTTATCATTAATATTTTGACTAAACATTGGTTTTAACATTTTTTCTAAGCCCCTAAGCCTATTAGTAAGCTATACTCAAATACGAAGAGTGTACTCAAGTACTATCTGGCAATTCATCGGAGTGAGTATTGCTAGAGTTATTAATTATTAGAGTTATCAGTACCTATTTAGTATTACTATTATTTAATTCAATCAGTTTATTAACCATTGCAGGATCAACCCTAGATATTAAATGAGTGTAAGGATTAATTTCATGATCGAGTATTACTGTATTTATATCTGACCATTGCAAGGGTAGTAATTTTAAAAATTCTTCAATTTTTACTACCAACTCTGGAATAATTGGTTTTAAATAAATGCTAAGCAGCCTAAAAGCATTAATAAGTATTGAACAAGTTATATGTAATAAAGGCAGTTGCTGCGCATCTTTAGCTAAAACCCATGGCTTATTTTGATCAACATATGAATTAACTTCGTCGGTTAACTGCATTATACACCTTAATGCTTTAGCGTACTCACGCTCTTGATAAAACATGGATATTTCATCTTGTTTGCCTATAATTAGGTTTAATAAGCTCTGGTCAGGCATTTGGCTGCTTAATCGATTAGCAAAGAACTTATTTAAAAACCCAGCGCTGCGGGCAGCGATATTTATAAATTTACCAATTAATTCTGAGTTTACTTTTGCGGTAAAGTCATCTAGAGAAAAATCTATATCCTCTATTTTACTACTTGACTTGGAAGCTATATAATATCGATACAATGTAGTGGACAATCCACTTTGCGTGTAATTATTGGCGGTAATAAAAGTGCCACGTGATTTAGACATTTTTTGTCCGTTTATAGTTAAAAAACCATGCGCAAATATGCTGGTTGGAGTCTTATAATCGGCACAGTTTAGTACTGCCGGCCAAAATAAGGCATGAAAATATAAAATGTCTTTACCGATAAAATGGTATATTTGAGTGTTATCGTTATTCCATAATTCATAAAAATCTAAACCGTTGTTATTACAATAATGCATTAAACTACCCATATAACCAACCGGAGCGTCCAGCCATACATAAAAGTATTTGTCTGGATCGTTTGGTATAGAAAAACCAAAATATGGTTTATCCCGTGAAATATCCCAATCTTGTAATCCGGAATTTAACCACTCCTGCATCTTATTCTTAGTTTCTGGCTGTAACCGATCACCAGTATTTATCCAATCTTCTAAAAAATCTGTAAAATCACTTAATTTGAAAAAATAATGTGTGGAAGTTTTTAAGCTAGGTTTACTCATAGATATAGTTGAATATGAATTAATCAAATCAGTTGGTGAGTAAGTTGCGCCACATACTTCACAACTGTCTCCATATTGGTCTAAAGCCTCACACTTGGGGCAAGTTCCTTTTACAAAACGATCCGGCAGAAACATTTGTTTAGTTTCGTCATAAAATTGTTCAACTGGTTTAGTAATTATTTTTTCTTTATCTATTAGCTTCTGAAAAATTTGATATACCAGTTCTTGACTTTCTTGCGAGTGCGTGGTATAGTATTCGTCATAACTAATGTTAAAGCGGGTGAGGTCAGCTACATGTTCAGTATATGCGGTATTTATCATTTCTTCGGCGCTAATGCCTAACTGCTCAGCTTTTAGCATCACCGGAGTGCCGTGAGTGTCATCAGCACAGATGAAATAGCATTTTTTACCTTGCATTCTTTGAAAACGTACCCATATATCAGCTTGAATATGTTCAACTAAATGACCTAAATGAATGCTTCCGTTAGCGTATGGTAGTGCGCAAGTTATAATCATGGTATTAATACTATCTTTATTGTAAAATTATATTATACTATATACTATCAAATATACTCTTCGTCTTTGGTTTACTTGCGAAGCTAAAGCTGGACTTTGTCATATTTTATAAATTGCTCCTCATGTACTAATTTATACATGGTGGGATGCGTCCCCAATCGCAATTTATTACAATATTCCTAGTCCAACATTCAAATACTTTGAGTATATTATCAAATATATGAGCAATTAAAAAAACTAAAAAATTAAATGTAAGAATAAATATAAGGGTTTAAATTGAAATGAATATTATACCACATAAAATAAAGCAAGGTCTATCTAGAGTGCCGAATATAAAAAACATTATCGCGGTAACTTCAGGTAAGGGCGGAGTTGGTAAATCAACTACAGCGATAAATTTGGCAATTAGTCTCGCAAAAAATGGTGTGGCTACCGGCTTATTGGACGCGGATGTATATGGACCTTCAGTGCCTATTCTGGTGGGAGAGCGCAGTTTTAAACCAGGTGTAGTGAATGCAAGATTTATACCGTTGGATAAGTTTGGGATACAGATTTTGTCTTTTGGATTTTTAGTGGCAGAAAATCAGCCGGCAATTTGGCGAGGCGCAATTGTAAATAAAGCCCTTGACCAGTTACTGTTTGATACAAATTGGCGTGATCTAGATTGCCTAATTATTGATATGCCCCCAGGTACCGGCGATATTCATATATCTATGTGCCAGAAAATGCCAATTACTGCAGTTATTAGTGTTACCACTCCACAAGATATTGCATTGCTTGATGTAGCTAAAGGTATTGAAATGTATAAAAAAATGGGTATTCCATGCTTAGGAATTATCGAAAATATGAGCACCCACATTTGCAGTAATTGTGGTCATATTGAAGAACTATTCGGTAGTGGTGGTGGAGATAAATTAGCTCTAACTTATGGTTTTGAGATTTTAGGCAAGCTGCCACTGGATATAAATATACGTTTAAATAGTGATAAAGGTATTCCAATAGCAGCTAATGCGGATAACTTTATCGCAGATAATTTTATCGGAGATAATCTTATCGTAGATAACTCTATTGCAGAATTATATAGTAAATTAAGCGTAAATGTTTTAAATAAACTAAGTTTACTGGGTAAAGATTGTTCGAGTAAGCTGGGTATGGGCAAGCTAAAAATTGTTAATTAAGATCAGGGTTAATGTGTATGTTAACGTGTATTAATCTGTATTAAGTTTGAATAATCTGCATTAGTTCAAATACACTTCACATACACTCTGTTGTCCATGCTTTTACCTGGTTTGAGCAAAGATGACATTGTCATTATTTCGGATAAATTTATAGTAAAACATCACAAAAATAAACAAGAACAGTGCTCCATAGGCATCAGCAAGTCCTGTAATTGAAAAATTACCCCAAAGTGAATATCCTTGTCCTAAAATTATAACTGCGATAAGTATCATTGAAAATATCGGACCGAATGGAAACCACAAGGCTTTGTATTTAAGTGCGGTTATATCTTTTAGATAATGGCGACGGAACATATAATGACTAATTGCTATGCCAAACCAAGCTAAAAACCCACAGGAAGATGAGATATTAAGTAATCGGCTAAACAATGTACCAGAGCCAATAAATGAAGATATAAATACTGTAGAGCCGACCAATGCTGTAATAATAAGTGCGTAAATAGGCAAACCATAAGGAGTTATTTTTTTGAATATAGCTGGTGCTTGATTAGTTTCTGCCATATACCATAGGGTGCGGGTCGCTGAATACATGCTGGCATTGGCTGCGGATAAAATTGCCACCAAGATAACAAAGTTTAAAATATTAGTTGCAATTGTTCCGGGCATGTATTTGGAAAATACAATAGTAAATGGGCTGGCATGAATATCGCCATTAACCGCTAATTGTGGGAATGGTATGAGTAAGCTGATAATCAACGTTCCTAAAATATAAAACATTAATAAGCGCCAAAATACGTTTTTAACCGCCTTGGGAATGCTGACTTCTGGGTTTTCAGTTTCTCCAGAAGTGACACCGATTAGCTCCGACCCTTGAAAAGCAAATCCAGCCACCAAAAATACCATGAAAAAACCGCTAACTCCATTGTGGAACGGACCATCACCAACAGTAAAATTATGTATGCCAAAATTAGGCTGCCCCGCAACTAAAATTGAGCCTAGAATTATAAATACAACAATAATAGTAACCTTGAGGATTGATAAAAAATATTCAATTTCGCCGTAAATCCGGACGGAGAACAAATTAAGTCCTAAAATAGTTATAAAAAATGCAAGTGAAAATAAAAAGTCTGAGCCGTTGGGAAACCAGAATTTGATTACTATCACTGCCGCTGATATTTCTGCTGCAATAGTAATAGCCCAGTTAAACCAGTAGTTTACTCCCATGGCATAACCAAATGGTTTGCTTACAAACAATCCCGAATATTCACAAAAGCTCCCAGTTGAAGGCAGGCAGGTAGATAATTCACCCAGACTAGTGATTAAGAAAAAAACCATTAAGGAAATAACCAAATAAGCAGCCAGAGCTCCGCCGGGTCCTGCTTGGTTGATTGCTACTCCGCTGGTAAGAAATATCCCAGTTCCAATTGAGCCACCGAGGGCTATCATATTGAGGTGTCGTGTTTTTAAGCTTTTAGCTAACATTTGTAATTATTTTCAATTAAAAATATCCAAGTATATAATTACAGCATTATAGCACGGGTACGATGTTTATGTATATCAATGACTGAATATTGAATCATGATAAATGTAATGAATTGGGTCGCTTACGCATTGTGTAAGTCCACATTCCATAAAATTTAAGCACATATTCAGACAAATTAGTGCAATATAGCTAACTATAACAACTCTATTGATATGTGTAAGTGAACTAATACTATTTGAAGGTTCTAAAAATATGTTATCGTTGAAGACATATATAAACAATGAATTAAGTAAGATAACAAAAGTAGCTAACATTAAAACCCATGTATACAAATGCAGTCCTAAGAAAGGAAGTCCATACCCCACGTCGTGAGGCGCAATGTGTAATAAAACTTGTCGCCCTGCAATTAGGATTGTTATAGCTGCAGCTATGTTAGACATAACATAGTGTTTAGCTTGGCTTTTATATACGATGTTTAATAGATAGCCAATTCCAATGGCGAGGAAGCCTATCCTTTGTAATAAACATAAAGGACAGGGTAACTCATGTTTGTAGATTTGAACTATTATTGCGAAGCAAGAGATGGCATTAATAACCAGTAGTGCAGTTGTATTGTAAATATGCACCATCGTTGCTAATGGTAGTTTTTGATAGGGTTTTAATTGCATTTAATAACCCCTAAAAGCTAAGACTTAATGTGTCAGTAGAGTGATGAAGAAATGAGAGTGTTGCATAAAATATCAATAACCAAAACAATATTTCAGCTAAACCGGGTTTTTTACATGATATAGAAATAGCTAATAATAAAATAAAGTTTAATACCATCAAAGTCTCCAAATTAAATAATATCCTGAATGTTTAAGAAAAATTTTATGTGGGATTTTACTTTAATCCATAAGGCGCTGCTTACTATTTTGGTTGGTTATAAATTTAATTATACATTAATTCATAACTTTCTTGTGCATGTGGATAGTTGTTTGTAGATATTATGCAGTGTAGATATTCATAACATATTGATATTTAATTAATATATGGGTGTTATAAAGTGTGGCTATTTATTCTGCATAAAATAGCGCTGCGCTTATTCAAGCCAGATACAGCTTGCAAAACGTCCGGTTATGGACTGTTTACGGTATGAATAAAATAGTTCTGAATCACAAAATGTGCATTGCTTGCTTAAAAACGTGTTAGTATTTAATACACCTGTATTTTTTAGTTGCATCTGAGCAATCCCTGCTAAATTACAGTTAAATTTATGATTGGGCTTATGGCTGAAAAATTGCTCATTATCTTTATTGAGGGCAGTAAACTTGTCAAATAATTCATGATTTACTTCGTAGTGTTTTTGACAAATTGCAGTTCCAATATATGCAATTATGTTTTTAATGTCTATTTTAGTTTTATTTAAGATTAATTCTATAGTATTCTTTATTATTTCATTATACAACCCCTTCCATCCAGCATGAATCGCAGCAACAAACCTACCGCTGGTATCAGTAAGAAAAATAGGTAGGCAGTCAGCCGTCATTACCGTACACACAGTATTTTTAATTGTGGTAAATGACGCATCGGCATTTATATTACCACTAACTGTCACGTGAGCCAATGATTGTGAATCATCTAGGTCAACAGCTATATTACTATGAATTTGATTAAGCCAGTATGGATTACCCGGTAAATGTTGCGATAAAATTTGGCGGTTTTTTTCTACTATTTCTAAATTGTCTTCAACATGGAATGCTAAATTAAATGTACCATAGTTACCTGTGGAAAATCCACCGACTCTAGTTGTGATTAGTGTTTTAACATTTTTGGGCGCATTCCAGTCTGCAGTTATGAACACTGGCTTGGTTAATGTGGTTGTATTTGTCATGATGTATAGTTTTGTTTAGTATAAATATAATAAATTATCTGATTAAATTAACTTCAATATTAAGCTGAGTCTCTAGTTTCTTCCAAATCCGATCCCCAGTATAAACCGGCAGTTTAAGCTTTTGGGCTAATCCCAGGCAGCATTTATCGCCTAACGACAAACCAAACTGGTTTGTATAAGGAGCCATTTTTACTATAGCATAGGTTAATTCGTCATTTATTGGATAGTGGTTTGGTACAAAGTTCCTCAATTCATCCCATATGTTATCTATATTAAGATTCAATTTTTTTATTATCACAATCAAAGCTTCTGCCAAATTAATTGTTGTAATAATAGAACTAAGAAACATTTGTGGTAATTCGGGTATATGTGGTTCTTGATTTGCTACGGCTATGATGGCGGATGCATCCATAACATACTTAATATTGTTGTCTATTTTTTTCATTTATTGGATGCTTTTTTAGCTTCATCTCTACGCTCTTGAATTAATTCATCAACTAGTGAAAAATTATCTGAGGATGGTTGCTTTAATGATTTAATGTATTCTTGGGTGTCAATAATATTTTGGTGATGAGTGGTAAGTACCCAGGCACTACCTTTCTTAATAAATAGTATTTGATCGCCATCATGAATACGTAGTTGGTGTCTTAGTATGGCTGGGAGTTTAATAGTGCCTTTGGCAAACACTTTTGCTCCCAAGGTGTTTTTATCAAAATTGGATTGCATAACTAAATCTCCGGTCAATGCTTTGAAGGGTGCTTTAATAGGTATTATACTACAATTTTATTTTTAGGTGTAGAAAATAAAAATAGCATCCAAATTAAAATAAAGGTGCTAAACTAATAGGAGGGCTTGTTTTTATCATATATTCACTGCTAATTATCGATGTCTATCATAACTGAAAGTAAATATTGTATATCTTGAGCGAGCGGAGTCGAAAAACTTATTTCTTGATTGCTTGTTGGATGAATTAAGCTTAATTTTAATGCATGCAGCGCTTGTCGGTTAAGCTGTAAAATTGCGGTATTTATATCTTCTGAATAATTTAACTTACTGCTGCTGTTGTTTGCGTAAGTTTTATCCCCAATTAAAGGATGTCCAATAGATTTAAGATGCACTCGTATTTGATGAGTTCTTCCAGTTTCTAGCTTACATTCTATATAACTAAAATGTTTAAAATATTTAAGTACTTGAAAGTGAGTTATGGCTTCTCTACCGCCAAATTTAAGGGTTGTCATTTTAATTCGATTGTGTGGATCACGTCCGATATTGTGGTTAATAGTGCCGTTTTTTTGTGGATGTCCCAATGCGATTGCATGGTAAATGCGGCTAACACTGCGATTCTGCATCTGCTCAATCAAATTGCTTTGGGCAAATGAGGTTTTGGCAATAACCATTAATCCAGTAGTATCCTTGTCGAGCCGATGTACTATACCGGCTCGCGGAAGTTGTTGTAAAAATGGATAGTGAAATAATAACGCATTTAATAAAGTGCCGCTCCAATTACCATTGCCTGGGTGTACGGTAAGTCCGCTGGGTTTATTAATGACTAAAATGTCATCATCCTCATAGATGATATTTAAGGGGATGTTTTCTGGTGTAAAAGCTAAATTTTGTTCATTCAGAACCGGAGTAATTTGAATAGTTTCACCACCAAGCATTTTTTCTTTAGGTTTAGCTAGTTTGTTGCCAACTAATACCGCCCCTGACTTTATCCAATTTGTTAGTTTACTACGGGAGATTTCTGGTATAATTACGCTTAGTGCAGCATCTAGCCGCATGCCCGATAAATTATCTGGAACTGTTACAATTATCGGTTCGGTAGTTGATTGCTCAGAATTTTCCAGATAATCTGAATAAGGTATACAGTTAAGCATGCTCTCTTTCACAAAAACGTTAGTAAAACAAATATTGACTGCGCGGATACGGGTAACAAAAATATCACTATCAGTGATTTTAGCATTTTTTGTGTTTGCGTGTTCAGATAGTGATGATCCAGTCAAAGAAGAGACTAGGGGATGGACTGTGCAAAAGCTATATGCTAGTGCAAGCGGGGCTCTTGCGAAAAAAAGTTATTCGCGGTCAATCAAATTATATAAGGTACTTGAATCTACCTATCCATATGGGGTTTATGCTCAGCAAGGTTTATTAGATTTAGCCTATGCCTATTACCAAAATGATCAACCTGAATTAGCCTTGCCTACGATTGATCAATTTATTAGTACATATCCTACCAATTCAAATATGGATTATGCGCTGTATTTAAAAGGTTATATAAACTATAAAAATGATAACGGATTACTTTCGCGCTTTACTGGTCAAGATTTGAGTGAGCGTGATCCTAAGGGGCTTCAAGAGGCATATAAGGCGTTTAATGAGTTGGTTTCCCATTACCCAAATTCACGGTTTACTCCAGATGCAAAGGATAAAATTAATCGGATAGTTAATGCGATGGCTCGTGGAGAAATGTATAAGGCACGGTACTATATGTCAATAAATGCCTATTTGGCTGCAATTGGTAGAGCGCAGGGGGTGGTCACTACTTATCCAAATACGCCTTTTGTCGAAGAGGCTTTAGCGATGCAGATTGAGGCATACGATAAGCTTAAGCAACCGCAATTGAGTCAATCAATAAGAAAGATATTAGCAATTAATTTTCCTAATAGCGAATACTTAACTCATGAGTGGAAGAATCAAGATATAGCTTGGTATGCCTTTTGGCATTGATGTTGCCACACTATATTTTACATTCTGTAGTGTTTTTATTATTTTTTAGAAGAAGTGGAAAATTTAAATATGAATAAAAATTTAGCTCATAACATCGATTTTGTTTTAGATAAGTTAATTAGTTTTTCGATTTATGCTTTATTTATCATACCGTTTCTTATCCCTTATAGTTATTTTCCGGTGTCCAAATTTTATGCTGAAATATCTGCACTAAGTATCTCTTTGATTATCATGGTACTGTCTGTATTCAAAGCTAAGCGTTTAAGTATTGCAAGTGCTGGAATTGCCTGCTTGCTGTTTGCCGGGTTTTTGTTGCTGCAGATATTAGTTATTCCAATACGGATACCGGGTATAAACATAGCGGTTGCTGTAGAATTTTGTGTGGTAGCTTTGTTGTCAATTGGTATAACAACTCTTGTTGATGGTGATGAAATTTTGCAAGAGAAGTTAATTATAACTGTTGCTTGGGCAGTATTAATTGGAGTTACTATTCAGGCTCTGTATGGATTTTTGCAATATACGGGTCAGGCTGAAAATTATAGAAGTTTAATTTTGGTGGGGGGAACTGCCGGTTCTAATATATTTGGTAATATTGGACAAAAAAATGATTATGCTGATTTTATCTCAATGGGGATATTTGCTTTAGCTTATTTATTTTTTATTCGTAAAATAAATTTGCCAATATTTATAATCTATGCAATATTTTTTGGTTTTATAATTACGGTAAATACTTCGCGTACTTCGTTTACCTATTTTATACTAGCACTTATCGCTTCCCTCGTGTTTGTGTGGATAAACCGAAATTGTTCTGAGAAAAATGCTGGTAATAATTGGGTGTTATTTATTTTGGCATGCATATTTCTTGGCTTGTTAATTCTTGAAGCAATTTTTCCTAAATTGGTGGCTATGTTTTCATCGACTGTTGCAGCAGCGCCACTTAGTGCAGATACTACGTCCGGGTTGTATCGTTTTGGAGAAAATTCGATTGGACAATCTACGTATCGGCGCTTTTACGAATGGTATAAAGATTTAGTCATTTTTATACAGCATCCAATTTTTGGTATTGGTTGGTATCAGTATCCGCGTGAAGCTATTTACCTTATGAATACCGAACGGTTTATGTATATACCGGCAAATTCAGCGCTTTATACCCATAGTCATAATAGCCCATTAAATATCCTTGCCGAGACCGGTATAATTGGCTTTCTCATAACTATGGTTTATGGGTTTGGGTATTCGCTATATCGTATATTCAAAGATTTTAATAATCATGCTGGATTATTCCTTAGCTTTATGATATTGACGATTTTTGCCCAAAGTTGTTTTCAATATCCGCTTTGGTATGCGTATTTTTTAGTTTATTTTGTTTTATTTTTATCGGTAAATAAGCCGATATTTTATATAAATAACAATAGCGCTTTTAAAGGGGTTGCATTATTACTGTTTGTTGGAATTATTTCATACTTTGGAATTAGTACTCAGACATATGAGCGAATGGTTCAGTATGCAGTTGTGCCCCAAGATATGGATGATTATGCTTATAATGTTGCCCAGTTAGAACAATTTGTGGATAGTAATTCGGTTTGGTCATTTCCAGCTTTGATGGCATTGGATAACTATATTTTGCCGACCAGCCCGATGACTAATCAGGTAATTCCAGTTCTTGATCAGATGCGTTATATAGATAAAATGGCTAATCAATTGCCTTATCCTGGAGCTATTTTCAAGCAGATTATTATTCATAAAATTGTGGAGGGTGATGCTGGAGCTTTACCATACGCAAATTTATTGGCACATGGCTTTCCGCATTTTAAAGATCAGTTTGCCAGCCAATTGCAGGCAAGTCCGGAATTTAGTAAAGAAGTCTCAGCAATATATAATTTTCAGTATGAAGATAGGTCTATTTTTGCAAAAAAACAGCCAGAAAATGATAAAAAATAAAAGATAAAAAACAAAAGCGAAAAATCTAAAGATTGAGATCTAAAGATTGAAATCTAAAGATTAAAAACTTAAAAAATTGAAAAATTGTGATTAAAAGGAAGAGGGAAAATTAATGATAGAAATGAATAATTTTGTACCGGTTGTAGTTGAGCAAAGCGCTCGTGGTGAGCGTTCATTCGATATTTATTCACGCTTATTACGTGAGCGGATCGTGTTTCTGGTTGGTGAAGTGAATGACCAGACTGCCAATGTAGTGGTGGCGCAAATGTTGTTTTTAGAGGCTGATAATCCAGATAAAGATATATATTTTTATATTAATTCTCCTGGAGGTTCGGTAACGGCTGGTATGTCGGTATACGATACCATGAATTTTATTAAATGTGATGTGGCGACTTTGTGTATTGGTCAGGCTTGCAGCATGGGCGCTTTTTTGCTTTCCGCCGGAGCAAAAGGCAAAAGACTGGCGTTGCCTAATTCTAGAATAATGATACATCAGCCGTTGGGAGGGTTTAAGGGGCAGGCCTCAGATATTGAGATTCATGCAAAAAATATATTGTTTATGAAACATAGGCTAAATTTATTATTGTCTGAACATTGTAATCAGCCCTTGGATAGAATTGAACGCGATACGGATCGGGATAATTTTATGAGTTCAAGTGATGCGGTAGAGTATGGGTTAATTGATAAGGTAGTGAGTTGCCGTAGTGAATTAGATATCGAGGGGAATATACATGCAGAATAAACATTGTTCATTTTGCGGCAAAAATGAAAAACAAGCTTTACATTTAATTGAGGGTAATGAAGGTTTTATCTGTGATGAATGTCTGATAAATTGTATGGATATTGTAAAATCTGCGACACCGCACAAGAATAACCATGGGGCTGAAGCGGAATCGTTGACAGCCACTCCCAAATCATATCCAACGCCAAAAGAAATTAAAGCTGAGTTAGATAACTATGTAATTGGTCAAGAGTTGGCTAAAAAGATTTTAGCGGTATCGGTATACAATCATTATAAGCGAGTTAATGATCAATCTGGTGGGGATGTTGAATTATCGAAAAGCAATATATTGCTAATTGGTCCTACTGGTTCTGGAAAAACTTTATTAGCCCAAACTTTGGCTCGTTTTCTTGATGTACCGTTTGCTATTGCTGATGCAACTACTTTAACTGAAGCTGGATATGTGGGCGATGATGTAGAAAATGTTTTAGTGCGGCTGCTGCAAAATTGTAATTTTGATGTAAAAAAAGCGCAAAAAGGAATTATTTATATTGACGAAATTGATAAAATAGCGCGTAAGTCAGAAAATCCTTCAATTACGCGAGATGTATCCGGGGAAGGTGTGCAGCAGGCGCTGCTAAAATTAGTTGAAGGTACTGTGGCTAATGTACCGCCTCAAGGTGGACGAAAGCATCCTGGTCGAGAAATGATACAATTAGATACTAGCAATATTTTGTTTATTTGTGGTGGTGCATTTGACGGCTTAGAGAAAATTGTACAGATGCGCACGCAGAAATCAGGTATTGGTTTTGGGGCACAAGTGGTGTCCAAAGATGATGCTAAAAATAAAACCAGATACCTCATGGAAGCAGAGCCACATGATTTAGTTAAATTTGGCTTAATTCCAGAGTTTATTGGGCGTTTGCCAATCCATGCTATTTTGGCTGAGCTTGATGAAGAAAGTTTAATTTCTATTTTGCAGCAACCGAAAAATGCTTTAATCAAGCAATACATTAAATTGTTTGCCATGCAGAATGTAGAGTTGGAGTTTACTCTGGATGCTGTTCATGCTATTGCAAAAAAAGCATTGAAGAGAAAAACTGGGGCACGCGGGCTGCGTTCAATTCTTGAGGCAGTTTTGTTGGATACCATGTTTGAATTACCTACGATGGCAGATATTAAAAAGGTTATAATTAACGGTGATGTGGTGAATAATGACCATAAGCCGCAGTTAATTAATAACTAGGTGAAATAAAAAGGAAGGATAAACAAAATGTCTATTGAGATTGATGTAAGGACTGCTAAAACTGGATTTTGGCATTTACCCAAGACATTTTATGCTGTATTATTTATTGAGTTTTGGGAGCGTTTTGCTTTTTACGGACTACAAAGTATAGCAGTTATTTATTTTATCCAAAAGTTTGGCATTAAGGAGGCTGATGCAGATAATTTATTTGCTTCGTTTTCCGCCTTGCTTTATGCGTTACTGACTGTTGGCGGTGCAATTGGAGACAAATATCTTGGATTGCGTCGCACTTATTTTTTGGGTATTGCTTTTCTGATTATTGGTTATGGTGCTCTAAGTATGTCGTCTAATATTTTTTGGATGCATATGAGTATGGGAATAGTTCTTGTCGGTAATGCATTATTTAAGACGAATGCTAATAACTATGTGGGGCGCTGTTTTGAATCCAATGATCCACGTCTTGATGCTGCGTTTACTTATTTCTATATGGCAATAAATCTTGGCTCATTTTCGAGTATGGTAATAATTCCAATCCTTGCTTCTGCTGTTGGTTACCACGAGGCACTGAGTTTATGTGCTGTTGGAATGGTTGTTGGCTTATTATCGTTTTTTTGGTTTTTTCGCAGATTTCGTGACTCGGATAATGCTGTGGGCAAGAACACTAAGCGCTTATGGATGAGGATGCTTCTTGTGTCTTTGGTTGCGGTGGTATTGGCCATTTGTTTAGGTTATTTGTTGCAGAACTTAATTTTAAGCAGAAGAGTATTATATTTTATAGCTGTGGTTACTATAATAATCTATTTGATTATTGCAACAAGGGTTAACCGTAACGAGGCAAAGGGTATGTATATAGCGTTATTGTTATTATTGATTGGGATTGTTTTCTTTGCTATGTATATTCAAACTGCAACATCAATGACATTGTTTGCCTTGCAAAATGTACGTTTAACTGTTTTGGGCTATACCATTCCTGCTGGGGTTACTCAAAGTTTTAATGGCATGTTTATTGTGCTATTTTCACCAATATTAGCAAATTTATATACTAATTTACATGTAAGAAATATAAATTTTACTATTCCGGCAAAGTTTGTTTTGGGGATTTTATTGACCGGATGTTGTTTTGTTTGTTTGGGCTTAGGCGGGCGGTTTTTTGCTGATGCTAATGCTCAGATTTCATTATGGTGGATGGTGATTGCGTATGCTTTTTATTCTGCGGGCGAGTTGTTTGTATCAGCTTTGGGGGCTTCAATGATGGCTCAGCTTCTGCCTAAGCGTTTCGGTGGGTTTGCTCAGGGAGTATGGTATTTGTTTACTGCAATTGGAATGAAAATAGGTGGCGAGCTGTCGGGAATAGCTGCTGAAGCAAGTGGCATGAGTGTAGATAAATTTGGTGCATTAAATGCATATGTTGACGTGTTTTATAAATTAGGATTAACAACCATTGCTATAGCATTTGTATTATCATTCACGGTTAGAAGGTTATCGAGGGCAATGCAGTCAGTGTTAGATAAAAAATATTGAAATATTTATTAGTACCATTAAACATTAAACGGTGCTTTGTTATATTTAACATGTTTTCAGTGAGTTATAACTGTTTTAGATAACCCTACCATTCACGAGTTGCACATGGAGTAATTATCATATGGGTTTAAAGATTTTCAAAAATTAGAATAATTATAATTTTCACTAATTCTGACTCAAGCACTTTTCTATAGCGACCTTTTAATTCTCTCTTAAAATCGCGCTTAAATAAACTTGACCTATCAATCGTTCGCATGCAAATCTGCCATTAAGTCTTCTACACTATTAAATTTTTTTCCCTTATTTGCATCTAATTCATTCATTGCTGCAATTGTTTCTACATTGGGAACTAAAGGCTCAAACGGCAAAGATTTTTCTCGAGCAATACGTGTTAATAACAATCGCACAGCATCAGAAACAGTTAAACCTATCGTTTTAAGAACAAGAGCTGCATCGTGCTTAATGGTTTTATCAATCCGAGCTTGGACTAGAGCATTTGTAGTCATTTTAAAATCTCCAATAAAATTCTCTTTACTATGTACGACATTGTAATACATATTTTAATAATATGTCAAGTTTAATTCTATATTCTGAAGCATATGTTGACGTGTTTTATATATAATTTAATGCGCAATTAAGTTTTATTATTGATTTTATTTGCTAAATAATGCTAAATAAGATATAATCCAGTCTATGTTAAAAAAGTGAGCCTCTTTAGGCTCGCTTTTTTGTTGTTGAGTGTAATGCACTATAGGATATGACACGGTTCAGGATTGAAAGACAAAGAGATATATGAAATTAAATGCATTGTTGGAACAGACAATACCGGGTCTGGGCTATGAATTAGTTGATATTGAAATTGCTCCGAGTAAAGTTGTCCGTATATTTATTGATAAAGAAAATGGGATAACTATTGATGATTGTGAAAGAGTATCTAATCATTTAACTAGGCTTTTTATGGTAGAAGAGATTGATTTTAATCGTTTGGAAATATCTTCACCTGGTGTGGAGCGTCCTTTAAAAAAAATAGAAGATTTTGTACGGTTTACCGGAAAATTAGCTAAGATTAAAACTATTGAGCTTATTGGTCAGGATAAGGTGTTTGTAGGAATAATTAAGGGGGTAGTTGGTGAGTGTATACAATTACAAGTTGGTGAGATAATTACAGAGATTGACTTTACAAATATTAACAGGGCTCGCTTAATTTTTGAGTATAAAAGAGAAACTAATTCTAAAAAAACGAAGAAATTAAAAGATTAAATTAAAGCAATAATACTCAAGTATTTTGATTGTGAATAAAAGTAATACCGAAATAAAAAATATCAAAATAAAAAGTAACTACATGTACGAAAGGATGGGAAATGAGTAAAGAAGTGCTATTATTAGTTGATGTACTAGCCAAGGAAAAAAACCTGGATAAGGATATTGTATTTCAAAGTTTAGAAAAAGCTTTGGCTATTGCAAGCAAAAAAAGTTTTTTGGGAGAGTCGCCAGAAATTGATGTGGTGATTGATCGTAATACCGGAAAATATAAAACTATCCGTAAGTGGAATGTGGTTAGTGATGTAGATTTTTATGATGATGATAAGGAATTGTCGCTAAGTGATGCATCTGAACAATATGGGACTGAGGTAGAAATTGGGGATGTCATAGAGCAAGAGATAGATAATATTGATTTAGGTCGAGTATCTGCTCAGACGGCGAGAAATATTATTGCACAGCGTATAAAAGATGCTGAGCGTGAGCAAGTGCTTCAAGAGTATTTGTCTAGAAACCGTGGTATTGTAATTGGTAAAGTTAGAAAATTTGAGCGTGGCAACGTAATAGTTGATTGTGGTAGGGTTGAGGCCATTATCATGAAAAATGATTTAATTCCGAAAGAGGTTTTACAGCCTGGGGATCAAGTAAAAGGCTATTTGGATAAAAATAATCTAATTGTTAAAAATGGACGTATTTCAATCAGTAGAGCAAGCAGTAGTTTTCTGGCTAAATTATTGGAAAATAATGTTCCAGAAATTGCTTCTGGTAGAGTTGAAATAAAAGGCATTGCTCGGGAAGCTGGTATTCGCGCTAAGGTTGCTGTGTTTACCAATGATGGGCGTATTGATGCTAAAGGGGCGTGTATTGGGTTTAGAAGTCAGCGAGCAGATAGTATTTCTGCAGAGCTAGCTGGAGAAAAATTAGATTTTATTGATTATGATTCAGATTTAGCTCAGTATACTATTAATGCGCTAGCTCCGGCTGAAATTGAGAGTATTGTTGTAGATGAAGAAAAGCGCGTAATTGAGGTTATCGTTGCTGATGATAAATTGGGCGCCGCAATTGGTCAAGATGGAGTAAATGTAAGGCTGGCTAGTAAAATAGTGGGTTGTATTATAAATCTTTTAGGTAAAACCGAGGCGGGTGCTAAATTAAGCAATGAACGGGTTGACCTTATCAAAATATTTAGTAATTCGCTTGATATTGATGATGAAATTTCTGAAATTTTGGTGGATAATGGTTTTACGACACTTGAAGAGGTGGCTTATGTTGATAGCAGGGAATTGCTTGAGATTGAGGATTTTGATGAAGATATAGTAGAGCAATTGCAAGAAAGGGCTAAAGATAAGGTACTATCTAAAACTATTTTACATAAAGACGCTATGGATCATTTAGCTGAAGAATTAAATAGTGTAGTTAAATTTTCAAGAGACGTATTATTGAAGTTGGTTGAAGCTAATATTAAGACTCTTACTGATTTTGCTGATTTGTCAGGTGATGAATTAATGGAAATAATAAGTATAGATGTAGATACAGCAAATAAACTAGTGTTAAAAGCGCGAGAAGCATCTGGCTATTTTAAAGAGTAAGGGTGAATAAATATGTCAATAACAATTAATGAATTTGCGACAGAATTGGGAATTAGCCAGGATTTACTGATTGAGAAATTAGCCAAGTCTGGTATAGTTAAAACAGGCAATGATGTTGTTTCAGATGAAGATAAAGCCAAGTTAGTTGCTGTTTTAAGCGGAGCTGATGAGGCTAAGCCTAAAAAATTATCCTTGGGTAAGAAAAAATCTGCTTCGGTAACAGATGCGTCTGTTGCAGCGGGAGAAGTGGCTAATGTTGAAGATAATAATCTCGATAGCCTAAAAACTCCTACAAAAACTTTAGACGGTGGAAAAGTAAAAGTAGAGATTAAACGTAAAAAAACTTTGGTGCGCACCTTTATTGAGCAGCATGTGCCTGTTGAAATAGATGAAGATCAAATAAGAAATTCAATAAGCAATGTAATAGCTGATGCAATACAGGCTGTAGATGAGGATGCTAAAAATACTACTGCTAATATTGTCAAGGATAACAGTGGTACGGCGGTAGTTTCATCTGCTCCGATTCCCGGTGCTGCAAATGTGTCTCCGGTCTCGAGTAATGCAGGCAACAGTGCCGCTTCCACTACCGATGAAGTTAAAGAAGAGCCTCAGGCGCTAAAACCGAAGGTTAAATTTGATGAAGAAGAGGCTGATTTAAAAAAAGGTAAGGCAGGATTTGGTAAAGTAGTTAAAAAAACCAATAAGATGAAAGTTATTGGTAAAACTGATTCATCGCTTGAAGACGCTGTTTTGGATACTGATTTTGTTGAGGGTGATGTTATGGAAGAAATTCCAAATATCTATAAACAAAAACCGACGCATAGAAAATCAGACAAACCTAAAACGATGAAATTGCCTAAGGTTCAACAATTTCAAAAACCGGATAAACCACAGCGACTAGAAATTGTAATTTCTGAAGTTATTACTGTGGCTGATTTGGCGCATAAGATGTCGGTTAAGGCTGCAGAAGTAATCAAGTTTCTCATGAAAATGGGTATTATGGCAACTATTAATCAGGCGTTAGACCAAGACACCGCTTTGTTATTAATTGAAGAATTTGGACATACAGCAAAAATAATCAAAGCAGATGATATGGAGACTCTTTTAGAAGAAGTTGGTCAATCTGACAAATCTACATGGATAAGTCGTGCGCCGATTGTAACCATTATGGGACACGTTGATCATGGTAAAACTTCACTGCTTGATTATATTCGTAAAGCTAAAGTTGCCCATGGTGAGGCTGGTGGAATTACCCAGCATATTGGTGCATACCATGTGGATACTGGGCATGGTATCATTACATTTTTAGATACTCCTGGACATGAGGCTTTTACTCAACTACGGGCGCGTGGAGCTCAATTAACTGATATCGTAATCTTGGTCGTTGCATCTGATGATGGAGTAATGCCTCAAACTATTGAGGCGATAAATCATGCTAAGGCTGCAGGGGTTCCTATTGTAGTTGCTATAAATAAAATGGATAAACCAGATGCGAATCCGGATAAAGTCAAGCAGGAATTAACTCAATATGAAGTAATTGCCGAAGAATGGGGTGGTGATGTGATGTGTGTGCCAATATCCGCATTGACTGGTATGGGTATAGATAATTTGTTAGATGCTGTATTATTACAAGCCGAAGTTTTAGAATTAAAAGCTCCAGTTAACACTCCAGCAAAGGCTGTGGTTATTGAGTCTAGATTAGACAAAGGACGCGGTTCAGTTGTTACAGTATTGGTCCAAAGTGGAACATTGCGTAAAGGCGACATGGTTTTAGCTGGTACAACATATGGTAAAGTGCGTGCCATGATTAATGAGATAGGCAAGCATGTTACGACGGCTGGACCTTCAATTCCAGTTGAATTATTGGGTTTGTCTGACGTACCAATGGCTGGTGATGATATGATGGTGGTTAGTGATGAGAAACGCGCTCGTGAAATTGCTGCATTCCGCCAAGGCAAAAATCGGGAAGAAAAACTTTCTAAACAACAAACGGCTAAGTTGGAGAATTTATTTTCTGGCATTAGCGAGGGTGTAGTTAAAAATCTTCCAGTTATTATTAAATCAGATGTACAAGGGTCGTTTGAGGCAATTTCGAGTTCATTACAGCAATTATCTACTGATGAAATTAAGGTGCAGGTTGTTCATTCTGCAGTTGGTGGAATTAATGAGTCAGATATAAACTTGGCAAGTGCTTCTAATGCTCTAGTAATTGGTTTTAATACTCGGGCTGATGTAAACGCTAAAAAATTGGCAGAGGCAAATAATATTGAAATTAGGTACTATAATATTATTTATGAAATAATTGATGATGTAAAGGCGGCGATGAGTGGAATGTTATCTCCAGAGCAGCGTGAGTCAATTATTGGGAATGTGGCAATTAGGCAGCTGTTTAGCGCGGGCAAATTAATTATTGCCGGATGTATGGTGACCGATGGGATTATTCGGCGCAATTCAAAAGTTAGGTTAATCCGTGACGGCATGGTAATTCATGATGGGGAATTAAGTTCCTTGAAGCGTTTTAAAGATGATGCTAAAGAAGTTAAGTCTGGTTATGAGTGTGGATTATCTTTAGCTGATTGGAATGATCTCAAAGAAGGCGATATACTTGAGGCATATGAGATTACCGAAGTTAAACGAAGTATTTAATTTAGCATATAGGGGAATTGTTTCAAGGGCTTTAGTTGTTTTCCTGATGATCTTTTCTCTTGGCGGGTGTGCTACTTTATTTGGAGATAATGATCGAGAGGTTTCAATAGTTAGCTACCCTTCAGGAGTCAATGTGTATATGAATGGAGTTAACTATGGAAAAACTCCAACCTCCTTAGTTCTACCTAGAGTTGGCTACACGGGGCAGATAATTACGCTGACCAAACCTGGTTATAAGGCACAGACATTACAGGTTCAGACGGAGTTTCAAGCTGTTGGCTATTGGAATTTAATCGTATTTCCAGTATTTTTGGTGGACGCTGGTACTGGTTATATGTTTAAAATTAGTCCTGGGTCATACAGTTTTGATATTCATCTAGAAAGTAGTAGCTAATTATAAAAATACATATTAAACAGACATGTTAAAATTGAAGAAATTAAAATAATGAAAAAATATAGCCATAGCAGATCAAAACGAATTGCAGATCAAATTCACAAAGATGTGGTACAAATTTTAAAATTTAAAGTAAAAGACCCTCGAGTTAATTGGGTGACCATTAATGATGTTGAAGTTACTGATGACAATACCTGGGCAACCATATATTGGACGGTGCTCCCGGATGAAAAGCGCATTGACGCGAGCAAAGCTTTAGAATCTGCCAAAGGCTTTATTCGGTCTGAGTTATCGCATGGTTTTAGAACTTATACTATTCCACAGTTAAAATTCGTTTATGATGAATCTATAGAGCGCGGAGCTAAAATTCTTAAAATTCTGGATGAGGTAAAACAAGATTTTACTGAAGATGAAGTGGAAGAGTAAAATTTATGGTTCATAATGTTTATGGTACATAATGAAAAGTAAAATTGATGGAGTATTACTGATAAATAAGTCGGTTGGCATGAGTAGTAACGCAGCTTTACAAAAAGTTAAGCGCATTTATAATGCACAAAAGGCCGGTCATACAGGTACGCTTGATCCATTGGCAACTGGGCTGTTACCCATATGTTTTGGTGAGGCAACTAAATTTGCAGCTTATTTACTTGAAGGTAATAAAGAGTATATTGCTACCATTAAATTAGGCGAGGCGACTACTACTTATGATAGTGAAGGCTGTATTACTTGCTCTTATCCTGTAGCGGTTACCATTGATGAAATTGAGAAATGCTTGTTAAAGTTTATTGGTGAAATTAGCCAAGTTCCGCCTATTTATTCGGCATTAAAAGTAAATGGGCGAGCGCTATATGAGTATGCTAGAAATAATCAGGAAGTGGTTATTAAGTCGCGTAATATTACTATTTATGCAATTGAATTATTAGAATTTAGCGCACCAAATATAATTACTGTTAGGGTGTTATGCAGCAAAGGTACTTATATCAGAACCTTGGCTAATGATCTTGGGGTTAGTTTGGGTTGCGGTGCTCATCTTATTGGGTTGATTAGAACTAAAACCAATAATTTTACAGTGCAAGATAGCTTGAGTTTAGAGGATTTAATCCCAATGTCTGATGATGAGAAACAGGCGTGCTTGTTAATGCCTGATGTATTGGTGGGGCATTTATCTCGGTTTGATTTAACTGATGAACAATATAAAAATCATGTCAATTACGGTCACAGGTTTGACGTGGCTGGAACTGCTGATGTTTTTCTCGCAGAACAGGAGAATATGCGACTCTATTATCAAGATAGATTTTTAGGAGTTGCAGCGTATAACAGTGGATGCATTTCCCCAATCCGCTTAGTCAACTTCAATTAGATTTTTTTAAACTAAGCGTTTAGTGATTATTACAAGTAAAAATCCTAGTTATATGAGAGTTTACATTAAGTAAAAAATAATAACTATTTATCAAGTATCGTGCTACAATTACACTCTCAACGTGAGCTTAATTGTGAATACCGCTATAATTACATTTGTTGCTAATATTCATTTAATTTTTTTGTAGAGCGTGGTTAAAATAGTTACGTAGTTTATAGGTAGCGATATTATGAGTATTAAAATATCGCTAAAATAAATTCATTTGTCTTTTTATCAGAAAGGTTGTGTTATGGACAATTTGGAAGCCAGAGTTAAAAAAGTAATTGCTGATAAGCTGGGAGTTGATGAGGCTACAATCAAAAATGAATCAGCTTTTGTAGATGATTTGGGCGCTGACTCTCTAGACACTGTTGAATTAGTAATGGCTTTGGAAGAGGAGTTTAATTGTCAAATTCCTGATGAAGATGCTGAAAAAATTTTAACAGTACAATTAGCGATTGATTACATTAAATCGCATAGCTAAATTTATATGTAATGTGCGGGAAACTCCCGCATTTTTTATTTACTAAGTTATTTACCTGGTGAATAACTTAGACTAAATTTAAATTGAATTAGTGAAGTAAAAGTTTTGTGAAATGAAAGTTTTATTATGAAAATTGAGATAAAAGTTCCTCAATTGCCAGAATCAGTTAGTGAGGCAACATTGCTTAGTTGGCACAAAAAACAAGGTGATTTTGTTAAGCGTGAAGAGAATTTAATAGATTTGGAGACAGATAAGGTTGTATTGGAACTGCCAGCTCCTGAAGATGGTGGTTTAGTTGAAGTGATTGCTAAGCCTGGTGATGTGGTAAAAAGCGGTCAGATTATTGCATATCTAGATACTTCGGTTGTAAATAAGGAGGCTAAGTCTGATACTTCTGGTGAGGCCGACGCGAGCAATAATTCTACGGCAGGCAACAGTTCTACTGCAAATAAGAATGATGTTATTAAAAATGACAGTAAAAATGAAGTTCTAGCAATGCCGTCAGCTAAAAAAGCTGCCCTTGATAATGGTATTGACGTAAGTCAGGTTGCCGGTTCTGGACGAGGCGGTCGAGTACTAAAAGAAGATGTTTTATCTAGTATGATTAGCGGGGCTAGCGGCAAGGGTGGGCGTATTGAAGAGCGTGTTCCCATGAGCCGACTGCGTAAGCGTGTGGCAGAAAGACTGCTTGAGAGCCAGCAAACTAATGCTATATTAACTACATTTAATGAAGTTAATATGAAACCGGTAATGGATTTACGTAATAAGTATAAAGAATTATTTGAAAAGAAGCATGGCGCAAAATTAGGGTTTATGTCGTTTTTTGTTAAAGCGGTAGTTCATGCGCTAAAACAATATCCGGTAGTTAACTCATCAATTGATGGTGATGATATTGTATATCATGGTTATTTTGACTTAGGTATTGCGGTAGGCAGTCCACGCGGCTTAGTAGTTCCAATCCTTAGGAATGTTGAAAACATGTCTATTGCTGATATTGAACTTAAAATTGCTGATTTTGGCAAACGAGCACAAGCTGGTAAGATTGAACTTGAAGAGTTGACTGGTGGTACATTTACTATCACCAATGGCGGAACATTTGGTTCAATGATGAGCACTCCAATTATTAATCCTCCACAGTCAGCTATTTTAGGAATGCATGCGATTAAAGAGCGTGCAGTAGTTGAAGCTGGTCAAATTGTTATTAGACCAATGATGTATTTAGCTATGTCTTATGATCATCGTTTGATTGATGGACGTGAGGCAGTATTAACACTGGTTGCGATTAAAGATGCTTTGGAAGATCCCAACCGATTTTTATTGGATCTATGAAATGGATTTTGATGTTGTTGTAATTGGTGGCGGACCTGGTGGCTATGTTGCTGCGATTAGAGCTAGCCAATTAGGGTTTAAGGTCGCATGTGTTGATGGTTATATTAAAGGTGGCAAATATTCTTTAGGGGGAACTTGTCTTAATGTTGGTTGTATTCCATCTAAGGCATTACTTCAATCTTCAGAAAATTATGCTCAACTAAGCCATGATTTTGGTGAACATGGAATTACCTGCACCAATCCACAGATAGATATAGCCAAGATGCTAGCACGTAAAAATAATATCGTAAATAAAAATGCCAGTGGAATTTCATTTTTATTTAAAAAAAATAAAATTACTGAGCTGCATGGTTGGGCAAGCTTTGCTGGAAATAATGATGGTAAATGGCAAATTAGTATTGATGATAAAGGTTCACTATCTACAGTGAGCGCTGCCAATGTAATTATAGCAACTGGCTCTAGTCCGCGTTCTTTGCCACAGCTTAAAATTGATAATAAAAATATTTTAGATAATGAAGGCGCATTAGATTTACCTAGCGTACCTAAAGAACTGTGTATTATTGGTGCTGGGGTAATTGGTCTAGAAATGGGCAGTGTGTGGAAGCGTTTGGGGAGTAATGTTACTGTTTTGGAAGCTATGGATAAGTTCTTAGGTGCGGCTGATGAGCAAGTTTCTAAAGAGTTATACAAAAACCTAGTTAAACAGGGCTTGGTAATAAAAAACGGTGTAAAAATTGGCGATATTAGCGACAATAATAATGAAAAAAGCGAGCAAAAAGCTCAAAATGCTCAAATTACAATAAACTATGAAGAAAATGGCCAGCAAAATAAATTGGTTTGTGACAAATTGATTGTTGCGGTTGGAAGAGTGCCCAATACCAACGGTTTGGGAGCAGATATTGTTGGATTAAAGCTCGATGAACGTGGATTTATTGCGGTTGATGATGAATGTCGTACTAATTTGGCGAATGTCTGGGCAATCGGTGATTGCGTGCGTGGACCTATGCTTGCACATAAAGCATCTGAAGAGGGCATTATTGTTGCAGAGCGAGTTGCTGGACAACATCCGCATTTTGATTTTAATACCGTGCCATGGGTAATTTACACTAATCCGGAAGTAGCTTGGGTTGGTAAAACTGAACAACAGTTAAAAGATTCTAGTATTGCTTATAAAAAGGGTGTGGCTAGCTTTATGGCAAATGGTCGAGCATTGGGCTTGGGTAATAATATCGGTTTTGTTAAAATGCTGGCTTGTTCAGAGACGGATCGTATTTTAGGCGTGCATATGGTTGGACCTTTTGTATCTGAATTAATCAGTGAGGTTGTGGTGGCTATGGAATTTATGGCTAGCAGCGAAGATTTGGCTAGAATTATTCATGCTCATCCATCTTTATCTGAAGTAACTCATGAAGCTGCTTTAGCTTGTGATAATCGGCAGTTACATGGATAACTTGCTAAACTACTTAATTAATTTGGTTGATTTTAAATTTATGCTACCATTTTAATTAATTGTTGAGAATGTTAATAAATTTTAGTTAATAAAAAACCTAGATTATATATTAATCTAGGTTTTTTATTAAAGCGTTGCTAAAAACTGGTTTGATTACCAGCCTCTAGAAAAACCTTTGCGTTGGCTAGAAGCTGCTGGCTTGTCTTCCTTCATTTTAACTACAAGCGGGCGGTTTTTGTAAGTTGTATTGTTTAAGTTATCAATACAACTTTGCGCCTCAACTTGTGAAGACATTTCAACAAAGGCGAAACCTCTGCTTTGACCAGAGTAGCGATCAGTAATAACTTTTGCTGACTCTACAGTACCGTAGGTAGCGAATAATTCTTTTAAATTATCATCTGTAACTGCAAAATCTAATCCTGCTACAAATAGTGATTTTTTCATAGTATAAAACTCCAAAAATATGTTAAATATAAGCCCAAAACCCATAGAAACTTAATTTGGAGCAAGATAGAAAACTAGTTATTTATAATATAGAAAAAGCTATATGAAGACAACAAGAAAACATTTAATGACTTAATTGAGAATCTAATTTGTTTGAGTTATGTATTATAACACATAAATAAAATAAGTGATTATTTATTTTTTCGTATTGGTTTAATAATGATAAGGTGGGGGGCTGCATGATATATCTAAATAAGTTACCAAAAGTTCCTGCATAAAGAGCAATAGTTACGTATTTAATTAAAATACCACTTTTGTATAAGGTATCAATTGTATAATTAACCGCAAGTTGACCACCAGATTAACAACCAAATTGACCAAAAAAATCATCTCTTAAAGCCTAAATTTTTTCTTGATCACGGATTTTCATGGTAATTAATTAACCCTAACAAGGATTTTTAATCTGCTTTCTTACCCCATACTAAAGTTGTACGTACTTTTCTAACATACTTGTTCTCATAAAATTTATGCTCCAAATAATTACGCAAAGTAGACAGTAAGTTATCCTTGTCGTTGGGCTGAACAAATTCCCAGAATTTTAATGACTGGATGAACTGTAGCAACTCATCAACATGGGTATAAGTTTCGGTGTAATCATAAAAGTATTCATTAATCTCAGTAAATCCGTTATTGAGTAATATTAATTTAGGATTATAATTCTTTTTATTGTTTATAACTTCTGAAGGGCAGTATTTAGATATTATGGGATAAATTTCTTGTTTAAAAGCATCATTATCTTTGTTAATAATAAATAGTCTGCCGCCGGGTTGTAGGACTCTTCTGATTGCTGTAAGTGAGGGAAGGTTACAAAACCAATGGAAGCTTCCGAATGCAGTAATTGCTCTGATGGATACGTTAGGGAAATCTAACGCATTGCTTGCCATAACGTGATAACTAATATTGCTGCCGCCAATTTGCCGAGCTACCCTAATCATGTCTGCATCAAGATCACAAGCAATAATTGACTTATTGGGGATTTGCGATAATTGTCTGGAAGCAATACCAGTACCGCATCCTATATCTAATATTAGATTACAGTCAGGAGCCTCACTAATACAGTTAGCAACTTTATTAATAATTTGCTCTGGGTACTGTTTTCTTACATTGTCATACAGTTCTGCAGATTCACCAAATGCCATAGGTATACCTTATCATGAAGTACTTGCTCCTTCAAATTGTAGTTCTTTATTCTCTAACCATGAAACTCTAGTATTAGAATGTTCTTGCATTGCTTCTAGTAAGCTTGGCAAGTTCCGCTTCTTTTTAAGTTTGATGATAATTTTATCGTTTGTGCAATTAACTGAACCACTAGTACTAATAAATTTGTCATACAAAGTTTGTGAAGTACTTTGAGTAAATCCTTCTAAATCATGAGCTAATAGGCGATATAAATTATGTGCCATGATTGTTATGGTTAAATCAAAGTCAACTTTAATAACCATAGAAGATGATAAGCGATTTAGGTGGAAGAAATGTGTTTGCTCTGCAATAGTTTTTTCTACTAGCCACCTTTTGGCGTATTTACGGATAACTTCTGCTTGAGACAAAGCAAAGTCATTCGTAATTATGAGTGCAGGTTTAATTCTACCATGTCCAGTAATTGCAATTTGACGTATTTCTTTATCGTAGTCTTTTATCTTAATTTTTTGTTCATACACTTTGAGGTATCTGGATTTTCCTTTCGCCATCGGAACTTTTACTTTTGTCCATAGTTTACAATCCAATGATTCTAGCCCATCAACGATTTTTTTACCACGTCTACGGATAGTAATAAAATTAACACCATTCTCATCTAGCTTCTTTAGGTTTTCATAGGTAGTAAACTTTGAATCAAATATTAAATACTTAATATCTCTTTGACTAAATT
>JAUPUP010000051.1 GCA_030917485.1 Pseudomonadota bacterium | reverse complement strand
TCACCGGCATAGCTAAAATTTCCCTGGTTACTGATTCAGCTTGTTGTAAATTATATGCCATAGAGCCACCATTATTGACATGCTGCGTGTTGTAATAATACCCCATGTCCTCAAGCGGCACCAAGCCAATTGGTATATGCGCAAACATCAAAGCCACCGCAACTACTACTCCGCCCCATGCAGTTAGGGCGATTTTTGGATTATCAATAACCATTGTTACTAAGCTCATATATTTATTGAGAACTTTCTCAAAACCAACATTAAATCGGTCAAAAAATAATTGCACCCATTGCAGTGGTTTAAAAGTAGGAACCGCTTTATTTTCTCCCATTTTAGCGCCACTTAACATCAAGGCACAGAGTGTCGGAGTCAAGGTTAGCGCTACCACACCAGATAATAAGGTAGACACAGCAATGGTAACCGCAAACTGCTTCATCAGCACCCCGCTAAACCCACCTAAAAACGCAACCGGAACAAATACGGCATTTAATACCGCAACTACTGCAATTACTGGAGAAGACACCTCAACCATACACTTAATTGCTGCATCTACTGAATTTAACCCTTCCTCTTTCATGAGGCGTTCTACGTTTTCTAATACCACAATCGCATCATCAACCACAATCCCAATAGCTAAAACCATACCAAATAAAGTTAAAGTATTAATTGAGAAACCTAAGGCAAAAGTTCCAGCAAAAGTTCCAATAATGGCAACAGGTATAGCTAACACAGGAATAATAGTGCCTTTAAGATTTTGCATAAACAGCATTACAACCATAAATACTAAAACAAAGGCAATTAATAAAGTCTGGACTACTGCTTGAATTGACAATAATACAAAGTCAGAAGAATCATAATGGTAATAATATTTAATTCCGGCAGGTAAATGCTTGCTAATTGCCTCCAATGTTGAACTAACTGCACTTTTTACTTTGAGTTGATTGGCTCCAGGCACTAAATAAACAGCAATACCAACTGCTTTATGCCGTTCCATTTTACCGGTAATAGTGCTTGGAGAATATGGTTCAAAAAAAGTATTATACGACTGAGCATCTAGCTGCACTCTAGCAACATCTTTTAAGCGTACCACCTGAGCATTGCTTTCGGTTGCTTTTAAAACAATATTTTTGAATTGCGATTCATCCGTCATATAACCCGGCGAATTAATAATATAATTATATTTTTGATCAACCCCAACCATCGGCTCCATAGCATTCATACCTATAGCCCACGGCCAATTTTGATCATTAATTGCGTTATTTATATCACTTACACCAATATTGTAATATGCCATTTTATTTGGATCAAGCCAAGCACGCATAGCAAATTGACGCTGCCCTAAAATGGTAATTACTCCAATGCCCGGAATTTGTAATAATACCGGATAAACATACCGCTGAACATAGTTGCTTATATACAATAAGTCAGGATTACCGTCTTCTGAATAAAAAGGAATAACTAGAAATAAATCGGGGTTTTTCATCCGCATTACCACACCCTGAGCTTGAACCTGAGTAGGCAATTGCGGCACTGCGGTATTAATCCGGTTTAAGGCATCAGCTTCAACCGATTGCAAATCAGTACCAACTTCAAAATATACATTAAGTGAAACTGAGCTGCTACCGTTAGCGCTAGAAGACTGCATATAAATCATGCCCGGCACTCCCGACATTTGATCTTCTATTGGAGCTGCAACAGCATTGGCTATTGTTTCAGCATCAGCACCCGGAAAATTTACCGATATATTAAGACATGGTGGAACAATATTAGGATATTGTTCAATAGATGAAGCGGACATAGAAACTAGACCAGCAATCACAATTACAATTGAAATTACAATAGATAGAACTGGCCTTAGAATAAAAAATCGGCAAAACATGTACTAATAACCCCTTTAGAACAGGTTTTTTTCAGGTTTTTTAAAATTAAAAATAACTAAGATAACTAAGATGTCGTGGCAGCGCTGCTATCCTTTACGGCTTGAGTTGCATCAACAACTACCTTGTCGCCTACATTAACTTTTAAGCCACCATTAACAATAATTTTTTCTCCGTCCTGTAGCCCAGATGTTACTATCCATAAATCGCCAACCATTTTACCCGTAGTAATACGTTTTTTAACTACCGTATTTTTAGCATCCAACTCATACACAAACGGACCAGTATCATCCCTAAAAATCGCAACCTGAGGAATTGCGTAGGTATTAACAAATTTAGCTCCGTTCAGATATATATGAATAAACTGCCCAGCTAATAGCTTGTGTTTTAACTGAATATTATCCACATACGCCCGCAAATTCCATACCCCGTTTTGCAAACTAATTCTGGTATCAGAAAATTGTACATAGCCTTCATTTTTTATAATAGTTCCATCAGCAAGCTGTAAGTCTGTCCTAAATTTATACGCCGGCGGAACTGTCATAGTTTTACTTAAAACACCTTGCTCTATAGTCAAGCGATCATTTTCCGGCATAGAAAATTGAATATACATATCATTTACTGAATTGATATAATTTAGCGTAGTCTGCCAAGCGCTTACCATATCGCCAACTGTAACTTGACGCTCAGCAATATACCCTGCAGCCGGCGCTCTTACCTGGCAATATTCTAAATTAAGCTTCTGCTGATTGATATTGGCAATATCAGTCTGAACATTACCTAGAGCACTTTTATAGTTGATATTTGCCGTTTCAACATCCTGCAATGATACTGCATTCACCTTATATAGGCGCACATAACGCTCATAGATTAATTTATAGTTATCTAACGCTGCTTGATCACGGACTAAATTCCCCTGATAAGTCTGTAAATCATACTGGTACGGGCGTGGATCAATTTGATATAAGATGGTATCTTTTTTAACATAAGTACCCTCAGTATAATATTGTTTAAATATAGCACCACTGACACGCGGAATAACTGGATAGTCTATCACACCCTGCACAATTGCCGGGTAATCAAAAACATAGGGGACATCAGTAGCTTTAGCTATGGCAATATCAACATGCTTTTCAGGACCTTTTTGTGGCTCCTTTTTACCGCAAGCTACTAATAAAAGCAACCCACATGATAATAAAGTTAATCCTATTTTTTTCATTTATATCAATCCATAACAAATACTTAACTAACGCCAACAACCACTGAGCAGCAACTAAACTTAACCACTTGGTAACATACTTAAACAGTAAAAGCAACAGGCCAGGACTCAGAGTTGCATTATCTCACAAATCAATAGTAGTGATTGTATCATATATTTTGGCAATAGTAATAAGATTCAAGAAATCGCTTCGCTCCGTGAATCAGTGGGTGGTCTCTTAACTCCCCCACTGATTATAAATAAAAATTATTAAAATGGTTCTGAATTCAGCCCCCACTTGATTTCTAAAATCGAAATTTGAAGCAATGGACTTCTTCTAGCACGTCGTTAACCACTGTATTTTATTATTTGATAAAAGTCCGCAAATTCAAATATGAAATGCAGCAAAAAATTAAATGATAAATGGACTAGTAAATGGTAAAATGCCGTCATTATACATATAAACATAAACAATAATCTCAGTAGCTGACAAAACGTACTAGCTTATTAATATATAGCACCATGTGATAGCAGTAGAACTTTTAACACCAAAATTTTAAGAAAATTAAATGCAACAAAAATCTTTAATACAATGGGTAATCAGCCTAAATATTTTAATTATGTTGGTATTCCCCACTCTAAATACCGCACATTATGACCCGCTCCC
>JAUPUP010000050.1 GCA_030917485.1 Pseudomonadota bacterium | reverse complement strand
TATTGTTAAATTTTAATGAATAAAGACTGCTAAATTAATCAATACAAAGTTTATAATAACAATAACAATAAATATCTTCTCCAGGAAAAATATGTTTACCGGTGGCTTTGTCATAAATTCCATGTTGTATATCAAATAATTTTTTGTTAAATTTTAAATGATGTGGACAATGTATGGGAACTTTTGTGTGCATCCATTCACCTTTATTAAAACCTAGTTTAGTACAAACTAATCTTTCATTGTATGATTTGGTAGCATGTAATAATGGTAAAAAATTATTCTCTTGTATTCCCAATTCTGCCAATAGTGCAGAGATTTTACTATATTTATCTTGATTTTCAAATCTTGACCATAATGCTGTAAATAAAAGATTAACTATTTTATTCCTGTATATGTTATCAAAATGTAACTGCTTCATATTTTGTAGTTCAATTAATTTATTTTCTATGAAATCACAGCATTCTTTTTTAAATTGATTCGCTCTATTTTTAAAAGATGAGGTTACTTTCGATTTATCGTTAAATGTTGATATTGTTATTCTTAACTGGGCATCTTGCGTGTGAACTACTTCTTTAGAATCTCTATCATAGGATAATAGCACTTTATCAAAACAGTAGTGCATAAGCAAAATAATTATGAACATTATTCCAATTAAACATAATATAACCAATTTTTTATTTCCTTAAATTTTTAGCCATTAATTGGCCAATCCCTTATAAAAGCATATTCCTAGTAAAAACGGTATAAAAAATATAAAATAACCTAATTTGCCCAATTTATCATTTTTATTGGCATTGTTACTGCATGCCCACACTAGTGCAACTACCCAACCTATAAATGACCATCCCAAGAATAAATTTAGTACAAATATAGATAATTTATTGTTATGCCGGCGATCATTGGCTACAATCGATGGAATAAAATATAAAAACCAGCCTACTATACAAATAAATATAAGAACTCCGGTTGACATATTATTTATTACCTTTTATAAATTCTCTGTATTGCCTCGAAGCCTCCACAGGATCAATAGAAAACTCAGGAGCAACCGTGGCATTATTGTTAAATTTAGAGGCTATATCAGGTGCAATATTTCCAATGCCAGCTAGTTTAGCTAATTCTGGCAAGGTGACCTTCATCATACTTGCCATAACCATACGTGTTTTAGGATCACTTTCATTTAGTGCATCTTGCATATTCATTTGAGCCAAATTGAACCCACCATCTACTATATTATTAATCACAGCTAGTCGCTTGATTTGCTTATCAATGGCTGATTGTACTATATCCATTTGCGCAGGTGAGCAGTTTTGCGCAATATCATTTATTTTGCTAACTATTTCAGTTACTTGTGTGCGCAATTCTTGTGTCCATTTTTCTTTATCTCGTCGTGCTCTAATTGTACTCTCTGGTATATTATAATCTCTTGCAATATGTCGGATTGATTCGCCAGTTTTGTACTTGGTTTCAATTATTTGCCATTGTTCTTGTGTTAATTTACGTGTCATAATATTTCCTCGTTATAAAATTAGTTATTTTCATTTTATGAATGTATACTAAGCACAATATAAACAAACCATTTTACATTTACTATAAAATTCACTGTTATATCTGTTATGCTGTTACTTTTCAATGATATCAATGGTTGGTGCATAACAGATAGACAGATTGCTGGTGTTATACTCACTATTTTGTTGTGTTATGGTCGCTCATCCTACCTGTTATGCTGTTATGCAAGTGTTATGTTATCTGTTATGGACTAATATGCTGTAATTGTTAATATTATTTATTATTTTTTATCTATCATAACAGCATAACAGTGAATTTAAATATCTTATGTGTTTTTTAAGTTACTAGCTTAGACAAAACCTCAATATCTATTTTTACATAACGTTTACCACTGCTTTTTTGGTAAGTATCACCAATAATTACACCTTTGGTTTTTAAAAAATTTCTTATATTTCTAGTTCCTCTATAATCGTTTAAGCCGTACATTTTGGCAAAGTTAGTTGTAACAATTTCTGCATATTCCTTATTATTATCCTTAGTAACATGCCCCCAATTTTCTCGTTTTGGTGAGCTCACATTATTTTCATTAGTATTATCGGTAAAATAATTACTCCGCTCAGTAACGGTATAATGATATAGCTTGCGTAAATAAGTTTTTTGGTCAACATTGCCGCCACGATTTTTTAGATAATTAGACAAAATTATCCATACAGTCTCTATTGGATCAAATTCATCCGGTAAAATTTTCAAAAACTTAGCCATACGTCCTGCTGTTGCCACAACACTAAATGCAGTAATAATCCGACCATGAATTTCGTACCCAGCAAATTCGCTTTTATGGGCTTCTATAAGCTCATGTAGCTGTTTCTCTACCTGATTATAAATTCTTAATGCTTCATTTTTGTTAGAAACATATATTTTAAGGTAACGAGAAATAAACTCATGACCGGCAATGCCATAATATTTGTTAACAGCACTATACAACTCCTTAGCAAGCTGTTTTTTATCTGTTTTGTTATGGTAATTAGTGGGTAATATCATTTCAATGTTATATAGCCTGGTTTCTTCCGCACCTAATAGATCGTTACCTTCACGTTCCCGAATTATTTGATCGGTAGGTTGATTACCTGTTGAAAGATAATACATTAGCCAGGTAAATGATTCTCTACTAGACTGGGTATCTTGTGCCATTCTTCCAGCACCTTCATTATTTCCCATCTGCATAATTATTTCACTAAGTAGACAACTTTTTTTAAGTTGCTTTATTTCATCCAGAACTAATAAACCATCGCTACTTCTCGCGCAAACTAAGTCCAGATTGTTAGCTGTTTGTCGCCATTGATGCACAATATAATCTGAATTACCCATAACAGTTGCTCCAATTATAGCAGCCAGAGTTTTACAAGTACCACCTTCGTAGCTATAGATATGAAACCCAGTTGATAAATTAATTCCTAAGTCTTTAACTGAATATTTCATAAATTAGTTGTAAAATCCAGATTAAGTCAATGTTACCAATGAGTTTAATAGTTTCATTAAATTTACATTTTGTATATTTAGATTTTTTGCTTTGGAGAATTGAAGAAAGTTGTAAAAAAGATAAAAAAGAAGTGGAAAATTCCTGTTAAATCCTTATATAACAGTTGACT
>JAUPUP010000049.1 GCA_030917485.1 Pseudomonadota bacterium | reverse complement strand
TGGGCATGCAGAAACTGTAACAGCTTTTACTAATTCTATACTTAACTCTAATGCTTTGGATGAACCACAAAAACTAGAGCTGCTTGCAGATGTAATAACCAGCTTAATAACGGCAGGTTAATAGATCTTTAAAAATTTAACATAAAATCAGAATAAAATCAGAAAGCATTTTTGCTGTGTCCTACATTCCGCACAAAATTTTTATGGAATGTGGGTATAATTCCGGACACAAAGGCAAATCAATTAACCAATTGTCGCCAAAATTATTCACATAGAATTTATTGATTCACATAGAATTTATTGATTTTATTTCTGAATGTTATTTCGAAATAATGTAATAATGGATAATGAAACTGAGAAAATTTAATGCTTTCTACATATTCTAACTCATCATTATATTTAGATATGCGCGTGTTGCTAATAAAAATCTCTTGCACATTTACTCATTAACCTGCTACAATTTGGGTGGATACAAAGAATGTGAGTCGTTTTATCATAGGGCTGACCCTGCACTATGAAGGCTTTGGCTGAGGCAGTTCTTGGTGTACTGCGGGGTTATTATGCTACATTCTATTTCAAATCTAATTCTTTTTATTCCCACTTTGATTTTTATCTTTTGCATCTTTAAAAATTATTTTTATGGAAATTATGGAATAAAGTATAAAAATATAACCAAATTTCAATTAATTGCTGTATTTGCCCATTCTTGATCAATGATGTTACCACTGATTTTATGCAGCTTAGTTTGGGTCGTTCCTAACGTATTTACAATATACATGCTGCCATTACTTGAAAATAATATAAGCTTATCGTTGGGTGCAAAGCTGGGCGCCATATCTAAACTTGAATTTAAACTCACCGGGTAAGCAGATTTACTGCTTAGGTCCATCACATAAGTTTTTAATACCCCATAATTACGATTAACAAAAGTAATTTTACTCAAATCATGAGATAGTTTGGCTGAAGTGTTATAATTTCCTAAGTTTATGGTTAGCCGGGCGGGAGCTGATCCCCGCATATCAGTCATAAATATTTGTGGTCCCCCATCGTGATTTGAGGTAAATACCATCGCTCCATTTTTGCCAACTGATGCTTCTGTATCAATAGTACCAAAATTTATTAAATTAACTGCATTACTTCTAGATGTGAACTTCTGATTATTTACTAGATAAATATGTGAGCCGTAATCTTTGGTAAGCGTAACCGCTAACTGACTTTGGCTATTGGTAAAGGCTGGAGATGAGTTAGACCCGCTAAAATTAGCTGTAATATAGCGGTTTACTTTATATATGTCTTGCACGTAAACTACAGGTTTACCTAGTTCGTAAGTAACATAAGCAATTTGTTGGCCAGTATTATCCCACGCTAAAGATATTATTGGCGCTTTAGCTGATAATAAGGTTTTTTGATTATACCCATCGTAATCAGAAACAATTATTGAGTAATGGTTACCTTGTTTGAGTATATAAGCAATTTTTGAGGTAAACACGCCACTTACATTCGTTAGCTGCTTATAGATTGTATTACTCGACATATGAGCAGCTTTTCTCACCGAGTTAGAATTGAAGCCAAAGTTTTGTTGAACTAACGCTTTGGACGAATTGCCAATATTATTGCTTAGACTAAAGGTAATATTTGATTCATTAGCCATTCCGGTTACTATGTATTGTACTGAACTTTCTACCACATCAGCGCTTGAATACCGTGCTACGTTAAATTCTCCAGTTACTCCTAAGTCGCTAGCTATTATATCAGCAAATATATTTTGACTATCATTGCTAAAATTTACTACTGCAATTTTAGGTAATCCAGCCGCACTGCCACCTACAATTTCAATATTCTGATCTGCAAATGCCATAGTAGTATAAGGAGATAACGATAATATTAAAAAGGAGGGTATTAATATTCCAAATTTTACTACTAATTTTTTAAACATAGGTTAATTTACTTTCTAAAAAATACTCAATCAACATTTAACTGATTCACGGAGCGAAACTATTTCTTTCGAGGAATATTCAATCCTGTTTTATTGTGGACGAAAAGTTAGACGCAGTTTTCTAAAATCGCTAAAGCTAGCTCCTTCGGGAAGCGGCGGAAAAACATTCACTCGATTAATTGCCTGCAGTACATTGTTATCATATTCATCATTGCCACTAGATTTAATTAAAATAGCCTTATACACATTCATATTAGGCAGTAGAGTAACCTCTATAACTGTTTTTGCCTCTGGATTAGTATTGTCGGGAATAATCACAAAGGGTCGTACTCGATTAATCACGGCATCAGCATAATTGGGAATTAGGCTGTTGGTATCAGATGATCCTAAATTTGAGCCACCTGTTGCCGTACCCTTATTGCTTGCGGTTTGTTGTGTTGGCGCTATGCCGTTAATTAAGTCATTAATTTGTTTTACGCTTTTAGTAGCAGGCTTCTTTGTTGAGCGTGGTTTGGTAATTGGCTTTGGTGGCACTGGAGTGCTATCCGGTTGCTTCATTTGTACTTCAGCATTATTCACGTTTTCTATTTTAACCGCTTGCTGTTTAACCGCCTGCGGTATAATTGGCGTAGTGCGCACTGGATTTAAGTCCGCCTGACTGACAATACCTACTTCCATACCATTAGAACGAGATGGTACTAATACACTGGTGGTCTTAAAACTTAAAGCAGCTATTAATATCAGTAAATGAAATACTAATGATAGAAAAGTGCTTTTTCTATTGTTATTATCCATTCCGTTCTTTGACAACTAGCGCCACCTTTTTTATTCCTGCTGCATATAACTTATCTACCACAATAATTACATTATTATATGCCACGTCCTTGTCTGCTGAAATTACTACTGGAGTATCACCAGTTGCTAAGCTGTGTACCTGGTTTATCAGATGCTCAATATTATCTACAGCAGTGGTTTTATTATTTTGGGTAATAGAATAACTATTATTTTTGGTAATATTTATTTCAACTGGTTGCACATTTACTTGAGATGCCTTACCTACGCTGGGTAAATTAATTACTCCGGGTACAAACATCGGCGCTGTTACCATAAATATTATAAGCAGTACCAGCATTACATCAATATATGGTACCACATTCATTTGATTAATTAAAGCGCTTTTTCTGGGTCTGCGTCTCATTTGTATACCTTGTATATCTTTAAAAAATAAAATACTTAAAACACTTAGTTGTAACAAGTCGTAACATTAGTGTAGTTGTTTTTTTCTAGCTATAGTCAGTCCATCCGCCAGTGGCAATAGGCTTATATCTACTCTTGAGTCATGATAAATGAACTCGTTGAGGTGTTTAATGGTTTCAACAAAATCTGGCGGATTGCTTTTTATAATTTCACCATGAAATAGCACATTATCAACCATTATAATGCCACCTGGACGCACCAGTTTATAACAGTATTCATAATAGTCTAAATAAGCATTTTTATTAGCGTCAATAAAAGCAATATCAAAAGTTTCTCGATGTCCAGAAGTAAGTAATTGTTCACATGATTTTAATGCGTCAGCTTCAATGACAGTAATTTGTTTATCTACACCAGCTTCTGTCCAGTATTGCTGAGCAATTTTTAGATAAGCTGGGTTATTGTCTAGACCTATAATTAATCCGTCATTTCCCATGGCTAAAGCCATAGCTAAACTGCTGTATCCCGTAAACACCCCTATCTCTAAATATTTTTTAGCATTAATCAGTTTGGCTAGCATTCCCATAAACTGGCCTTGTTCGGGAGGGATTTGCATAATTGCATTATATAATTTTGCAGTATCTAAGCGCAATTTTTCTAATACTGGATGTTCTTTTACTCCAAAGTCTAGAGCGTATTGGTATACATCATCAGTAATTTCAGTTTTTTTATGCATGAGTATTTTTGTTAGTATAATTAAAATAAACGTAACCGGGACGCAAAACAGTGCCTTGAGCGTATTCCTGCTGTTCCTCTGCATTGATAAAATCAGTATCCCACCAGGTGCTGCGCAATATTTGCTGCTTTATTTTAAGCTCTGGTTTTTGTTTTAGTAAGTTATTAATAAATTCATCAGTTTCCGAAACATATTCTCTGTTAATTGCCATCTGAAAATTCCTTATAATTGAGTTGTATATTTTTATGTAAGTTGTAGTAAGTTGCACATTTTATGTTTTTTTATGTAATTACGTAATTATACCGCCACCTAAGCATAAATCACCCTTATCATATATTACCACAGATTGACCTGGAGTAATTGCCCATTGTGGCTCATCAAACACTACATGTAATGTATTATTATCTCTATAATCTAGACTGCATTTGGCGTCCACCATACGATAGCGGGTTTTAGCAGTATATCTGCCTGGAGGCGGATTTATACCTAATCCAAAACTTAAATTATTAGCTAAAAGTTCATTTTTTAATAGCAAGGGATGGTTATGTCCTTGCACTACAATCAGCTCATTTTTATTTAAATTTTTACCTGCCACAAACCATGCTTCACCCATGCCCCCTATATTAAGACCTTTTCTTTGCCCAATAGTATAATACATTAAGCCAAGATGTTCGCCCACGATTTTACCATCTGGGGTTATTATTTGTCCCGGTTTTGTAGGTAAATATTGTTGTAAAAATTCACGAAATGGGCGTTCTCCAATAAAACAAATACCCGTGCTGTCTTTTTTATGTGCTGTAGGCAGCTTGAGCTTGGCAGCTATTTCGCGTACCTGAGGTTTAGTAAGATTGGCTAAGGGAAAAAGCGCATGGCTAATTTGAGACTGATTTAAACGATACAAAAAATAACTTTGATCTTTATTGGAGTCAAATGCTTTAGCTAAAATATTGCCTTTTGGGGTGGCTATTTTTTTTACATAGTGCCCAGTTGCAATATATTTTGCTCCCAAGCTTAAAGCATGATTTAAAAATGCATTAAATTTAATTTCGGAATTACATAATATATCAGGATTGGGAGTGCGTCCGTTTTGATATTCAGTTAGAAAGTAATTAAATACTCGATCCTTGTATTGCTTAGCAAAATTAACAATTTCAATTTCAATTCCTAACAGATCAGCAACTGCAATAGCATCTAGACTGTCTTCTTTAATGGTACAATATTCACTATTCTGGTCGTCTTCCCAATTTTGCATGAATATGCCAAGTACTTCATAGCCCTGTTGCTGCAAGATATATGCGGCAACCGATGAATCTACTCCACCGGATAAGCCTACCACTACTTTTTCCATTTACTCTTATTACTCTAGGTTTTTCATAATTATTTGAATTTTAATTTTTAATTATTTCAACTTTAATTATTTTTATTTACTTAGTCTTGAGTTTGAGCTTATTTTCTTGTCTAATAGAGATTTTATAGCCTAAAAATAAAACTATCAGCCAGATAGGGGCAACATATACACTCAAACACATATCTTCATTGTAAGCCATCGCAATTAAAATTCCCAACAATACTAACATAACGAAAATATTGGTGTACGGATAAAATGGGGCTCGGTATTCTAAAGTAACCCCTTCCTTAGCTTTTTTCTTGCGAAAAAACATGTGCGTCACAAGAATGATATACCAGCCAATAATGGTTGCTACTGTGATAATGGCAAATAAATACACCAGAATTTGTTGTGGCACAGTATAATTCATAATAACAGCGATGAATGCGATTAGAATGGTAAAGAAAATAGCATTTTTAGGTGAGTGGGTATCACTCACTTTGCTAAAGTATTTAGGCGCTTGCTTGTTCAGCGAGAGTCTGTACAACATTCTAGCTGCAACATAAATACAGCTATTCAGAGAAGACAGCGCTGCAGTGATAGCAACTAAATTAATAATGCCTGCAGATGCAGTAAAGCCTAGCTTAAATAATACATCAGTAAAAGGATTGGTTTTGTCTGATATATCTTTTGCCGGGTACATTAACACAATTACTGCCATAGTTAAAACATAAAATAAAATTATACGGATAATAACCCCATTGATAGCCGTAGGAATAATTTTTTTGGGATTTTTAGCTTCGCCGGCAGCAACGCTTACAAATTCTGCTCCACAAAATGAAAGGCATACTATGACCAAAGAGTATACAAAACCTGAAAATCCATGCATAAAAAATACTTGCATATCGGAGTATTGTTGAATATTATGTAGGGCGGTTGTGTGGACTATTTTGTTGGTTAATATTAACCATGTGCCTGCTACAATCATAAACATAATGACTGCAATTTTAATACCGGCAAACCAAAATTCTGTCTCTCCAAAATATTTGACTCCAATTAGATTGACGCTGCCAAAGACCGATAAAAGCACTAGACAGGTTATCCAATGTGGAATATGTATCCAATAGTCAAGTAGTGCCCCGGTTGCAGTTACTTCGAGCATACATGCCATAGTGAATAATATCCAACCGTTCCATCCAGCAATAAACCCGGCGCTATTCCCTATATACCGATAAGCATATTCGATATATGATCCGCTGGTTGGGTAATCGACTGTCATCTCACCAAGCGCTCGCATGATAATATACATAATCAGGCCACCAAATAGATAGGCTAAGGTTATGGATGGTCCAGTCATCTGAATGGCTGAGGAAGAGGCAAGGAAAAATCCGGTGCCAATTGCGCCTCCAAGAGCAATCATCTGAATATGGCGGTTTTTTAATCCGCGCGATAGATTTTCTTTAGACATAATTACTTTCTAACAAATAAATTTTCTAACAATTCTAATAAATTAAATATGGTGTAAAAAATGTAAAAATTTACCGATTTTAGCATGATACGTGCCGTAATTGCTGTATTTTTTGCTTAATATCGGGTCATTTATTAGTAATTTATTAATGGATTAGCAGAAAATATAGATTTTTATTTGACAGTTAAAGCATAGTTCATATATAATTCGGTTCTTGTTTGTGCTGTTGGGTTATGTACTCAAAGCTAAACAAAAATTAACAGTGTTTATGCGGGAATAGCTCAGTTGGTAGAGCACAACCTTGCCAAGGTTGGGGTCGCGAGTTCGAGTCTCGTTTCCCGCTCCATTTATCTGTTGTAAGCAATACAAGCTAAGCAGTAACTGTTCAATTTGGCGGGGTGGCAGAGTGGTTATGCAGCGGCCTGCAAAGCCGTGGACGCCGGTTCGATTCCGACCTTCGCCTCCAAAAATGATGGTGTCTATATTTAAATTAGCCGCGATGGCGGAACAGGTAGACGCAAGGGACTTAAAATCCCTCGGGAACACAATTCCCGTGCCGGTTCGATTCCGGCTCGCGGCACCATCTTTTATTGGCACATGCTCCGGTTACATAAGTGTGGGGCAGTAATTGGTATATGATAAAATTTTCCTTGAATAAAAACATACGGCGTAATTATCAGCCTAAAAGCTTGGATATTGGTCGTTGGCTGCGCAGATCCCTTATTCACCGCTATAAAAATGTTTATATTGATTTTTCGATTGTAGACTCAGTAACCTCTAAGAAGTTAAACTATCAATATAGGCATAAAAACAATCCTACTAACATAATTTCACTTGAGTACGATTCTACGCGAGATAATTTTGCTATGCTAATGGGCGAGCTAATTTTGTGTGATGAGGTTATCGTTAATGAAGCTAAATCCCAGAATAAATCTATCATAGATCATTATGCGCACATGATAGTGCATGGTATGCTGCATTTGCAAGGATTGGATCATATTACCCCTGAGGAATCAAAGCATATGGAAATGTTAGAAATACAAATTTTAAGTAAATTTGATATTCGTGACCCATATATAATTAATTCCAACGATAGTGACCATAGCTGACAACATAGTGACTGTAGTTGTTCGTAGAATTATCTAATATACTATGATTGAAAAACAAAGAATATATACTCAAAGTCCAGCCTTCAAAGACAAAGAGATGGCATGATAACTTAAGAAATTAGAAATAAATGTCAATTTAAGGAGAAGATTAATTGGATAAATGTGTGGTTTTTGTGCATCCTTCAATGTCAGTGGAGACAACTTTTTTATTGGCTAAAAGCTATGGTTATAAAATATTTAGTATTATAACTAGCTTGGATACCAGCAAATTAAATATTTCATTGATTGAGAAATTATCAGACTTGGTGTTTTATAGCCAACACAGTGTTGAAGTTGATTATCCCGCCATTCATGACCTAATAAAAACTAATCAATTAAAGGTAGATTTAGTGATTAATGGTGTAGACTCAAGTTTATATTATGCGGATTATTTGCACAATTACTTGGTGGGAAGTCCATTAATAGATTTAAATTTGTCTAAGATTAGATTGAATAAATACGAGCTTAACGAATATCTTTTGTCGAATAATATTCATATTATTCCTTCAATTGAGATTAAATGTATAAATGACTTAGAAACATTTAAGGAACAAATAAATGATATAGGATGGCCTGTAGTAATTAAACCTTCTGAAAATAGTGCTTCTATGGCTGGGTTCTCAATTGCCAATGATTTTGAACAGTTACACGCGAATGTTAATAATACCTTAGGCAGTAAAAATCCATACTATAAAGAACATATTATGGATAAACTTATACTGCAAAAATTTATTACACCAGATAAGTATGATGAATTTGCTATTGATTTTTTAAGTTTAGACGGCCAACATTATCTTCAAGCAATTGTTCAATATAAAAAAGAACAATTATCCAACGGTGTGTATATGAATAGAGAAAGTAAAGCATTTGTAGTATCTGAGGTGCCGGGTATAGAGCCAGTCATTAATTACCTACAAACTATCTTAACTGTACTAAAAGTTAATTATGGCATTACACATAATGAGGTTTTTTGGAATAGAGCAACCGGACAATTTTATTTGATTGAGTCCAATAACCGAATTCCGGGTAGTGGGTTGATTGACCAATATAATTATTGCTATGGATTTAATGTATTACAAAATATATTTGACTTCTTAACTTACAATAAAACCCCTCAGCTTCCATACACCAGAATTGAGCATTCAACGGTTATAAAACTATACAATTATTCTAATCCAAATTCTGCTGCGGTTAACTTAGATGGTTTAAATTCGGTTCGTCAGCTAATTACATTTTATCCAGATAAGTATATCTCGGATCGTAATATAAACAGTTACAACCGTGCTGATTATATAGCTGCTCATGTATTATTAAGTTCTGATTCTGAAACATCATTAAATAATGACATATCTGAATTAGTATCCCGAGAAGAAAATGGGGCTTTATTTACATAATGACCTTGACAATCCAAACCTTAAAGCGCAGAAAAAATTATATTATTGCACTTTCTGTGCTTATGTATTGTGTGGGAATGTCCTCAACTGATATATATATCAGTCTATTACCCAAAATGATTGCGGAATTTCAGGATACTGCTGGTCTGGTAAATATTACAATATCCATCTATAATTTAGGAATTGCAATTTCAGTATTATGTATAGGTGAAATAAGTGAGCGTTATGGCAGAAAAAATGTATTGCTGGCAGGGATAATTGTATTTTCTATTTCTGCGGCTTTAATTGCTTTTACCAGCTCACTAGGTATAATAATTTGTCTACGTTTTGTTCAGGCGGTAGCCTGTTCGACTATAATAGTTGTTCCCCGTCTAATTTTTAAAGATTTTATGGATATTAAAGAGTTTGCGGCTGCAAACGCATTATTGTTAATGGGTTTAGTGCTGGCAACCTCATTTGCCCCTATCTTAGGTGCGTATGTTGGCAAATACTATAGCTGGAGGGCTTGCTTCATATTGAGCAGTATGATTGGTGTGGTTGCTGCAATTGCTTGTTCAATAATTTTGGTTGAATCCAATATAAATAAACTTCAAAGATTTGCAAGCTTACCTGTATACCTGAATAAGTACTGGAACGTTTTTAGAAATACCCAATTCTTGACGATCACTATGATTTATGCGATGAATATTGGAGCATATTTTACTTTTATTGGCCTTGCAAGCTATTTATATATAGTCGATTGGAAAATAACCGCCGAAATATTTAGTCTTATATACGCTTTAATGTCCCTAGCATATTTTATGGGTAATATTACCATGCAGTATTTGATTAAACGAGACTACTCGGTTGATTCAATAATACTTTTAGGTGTAAAAGCCACTTTATTTGCAATAGCAATATTGATACTAACTCTAATTATACCGTTGCATTCTCTTCAAATTATATTTTTAACCCTTAGCATTACAATAATTAGATTTGCTTCTGCTTTAATAGCGCCTTCTACTCAAGTTTTATTATTGAAATGTTTTGATCAAAATAATCCCTCAATTGCATTAGGTCTAAACATGTTTATGGGCTTTGCTATAGGTAGTTTTTCTGTATATATTGGAAGTTTTTTTATTAATTATGCATTTTATGGTATCATTTTTTTAACAATTGCATTTTCTAGCTTATCGGTATTAGTTGCATTATTGCGACCTATCTCAAGATTTAGATTGTGAAGGGAATTAGAGGAAAATATGAAATGAACATTATAAAAAATTTAATTAGCCGACTATTAAAGTATCAAGTACGCAATAAAGATGAATTAATCGAGGTGCTGAAACAATCAGTAACTAACTCAGTTATTGAACGTGATTGCTTACCAATTATTGAGGCTGTATTAAATATTAGTAATTTAAGAGCGCAGGATATTATGATTCCGCGTATGAGTATGGATGTGCTAGATATAAATGATGATGTTGATACACTGATTAAAAAAATTACTAAAACAGGACATTCACGATAACATGTAATTTATGAAGAAATGAGTGATATTTTAGGGGTGTTTCATAGTAAAGATTTGATTCAGCATTTGGGTAAACCAGATGAATTCAATCTCAAAGAATTACTGCGCCAAGCTTATTTTGTGCCTGACATTAAACATTTAGATGGATTAATGTATGAAATGCGTATTCATCAAAATCATATGGCGATTGTAGTTGATGAATTTACTAATGTGGTTGGGTTAATTACTTTAGAAATGATAGTGGAACAGATTTTAGGTGAAATTGAAGATGAACATGATTCGGTGGAGGGGGAGAGAACAATTTTGTTAGTTACTCCCGGAACCTATCGAGTTAAGGGACAATGCAATCTAGATAAGTTTAATACTAGTCTAAAGCTTAATTGGGAAGATAACTCAATTGAGACTGTGGGCGGTTTTTTAATCAAGTTTTTAGGACGCATTCCTAGCGTAGGTGAGATTCTTGATTTTGAAAAAGTTAAAATTGAAGTTATTAGCTCAGATAGTCGCAAAATAAATTTACTATTAATTACTTTAAAACAGTAAACGCTAAGTAGTTAGTGGGCGGTAAGTAATTAGTGCTTGGGTCATCAAATCGTTGAATAAGTAATTATGTTATTATCATTGTTATCCAAAAAGTTGTTATCTAACAAGTGTATTGAACCATTTCTGCTTGTTTTTGCTGGAGTTATTGGTGTTTTTGCCTTTGCTCCATATAATTTGTCAGCCTGCATTGTTATCTCCATATTAATCTTACTCTGGATTATAAATAAAAGTAGTAGCAAAGCAAGCAAAGCAGCAGGTTATGGATTTTTATATGGATTCAGTTATTTTAGCTCCCAGATTTATTGGATGTTTTATTCTCTATATGTGGTGATTAAAGCTGGATTTTGGATTTCTTTAGCTGCATTGCTAGGATTTTCGGCTTTTTTAGCTATTTATTTAGTGCTGACAGTTTATTTATACACACGCCTCAAGACCAGATCGACCTTATTTAATTATGTTTTTCTCTTTCCTGCATTGTGGGTGTTTTTTGAATGGATTAGAGGTTGGTTTTTAGGTGGGTTTTCCTGGTGTGATGTTGGTTATACTGTAGTTAATACAATCTTTTTTCGTGGGTATTTTGCTACAATAGGCGAGTACGGAGTATCATGGCTGTATATAAGCTTGATTGGTGCGGTGTGTGTTGTCATGAGACGTTTCATACTGTTTCAGTTGGATAGGCAACAGCGCGGCCACTATCGCATAAGTATCGTTTATATTGCAATGGTTATACTAATAGGCTATGCCGCCAAGTCTGCTCAATATACTAAGCCATACGGCAGCCTAAGCTCTGTTGCCTTATTACAGGGTAATATTGGAGTTGATGGCAAGTGGAATGGGCAAGATGGGCTGCAAATTTATGAGTCAATGGTCAAAAACACCCGAGCAGATATAGTAATGCTGCCTGAGACCGGTATTTCGCAATTTGAAATGAATTTACCTAAGAATTATCTTAAAAATTTGGAATTATCAGCCAAGCAGAATAATGCTAGTTTGATAATTGGCATCCCTCTGATAATAGATGACGATTACAACTATATCAATACTGCAATGCTATTGACTGCGCCAAAGCATCCGTATTATGCTAAATACCATTTAGTACCATATGGGGAGTATATTCCGGCTAAATGGCTGCTCGGTCCATTATATAAATTTATTGCCTTACCCATGGTTGGATTTACACCTGGTGCAAAAAATCAAGAACCGCTGCTTTCCGGTAATCAAAAATTAGCTTTTAATATCTGTTTTGAAAATGGTTTTGGGAGTGAATTAATCTATGCTGCAGCACGTTCAACAATCATGGTAAATTTAAGCGATATGGTTTGGTATGGTACTACTGTGGCAATGAATCAACATTTGCAGTTATCACAAGCCCGCGCCCTTGAAAATCAGCGTTATTTTATTCAGGAGACTAATACTAGCATTACTGCAATAATTAATCCGCAAGGACAAATCCAATCACAACTTCCTGTTTTTAGGCGTGGCGTCTTAAAAGATACGGTTCAGGGGATGATAGGCGTTACTCCATATGAACGGTTTGGAAATTATCCAATAATTTTATGGTGCAGCTTGATAATAGCTTATGCACTTGCTTGGCGCAAAAGAAATTTATTCTTTAAAATATGAACCCATTTTTAGAATTTTAAAGTGTTTTTTGTTTAGTCATAGCTTGTATCTGTCTAATAACCGAGGTTGCGGGCGGTGGCGTTATCTACACAAATTAAGTTATACTGTTCATTGGCAAAGCTGCCGTCGCCAGGTTTTAGCCATTTGACGTCGCTGTCGTTAGAGTAGTTGTAATGAATAAGCTTAACTCCAGATTCATTGTAAAGAGTTACTGTGTTAAGCAGGTACTCTTTACTGGTGCAATTCATTTGCCAAGTAGAAATTAAATATTTGAAGTTTGGCTGATTGCTTGGATAGGTAAATTTGTTAGGTAATACTACAGTCTTGCGATCTTGATAGCTAGATATTTGTCCATTGCTATTATTAGTTGCTTTGCTAATGCTGTTTACATCAATCTCGTCTACTAGTATGCCATCATCAGTTGTGCCGAGGTAACGCCAGTTACTCCCTGTGCCACCAGGTTTGTGAATTAGTCCTGTTTTGGGTATGCTGGTTTTGCCAGATTTGTTTGATCCACTGCTATTGCCCCCACCCAGCCAAGCGCAACCGCTTACCAAAAACATTAGGAGGAGTAGATTATATTTCATATTAAGATTTATACCTGAGATGTTCAACTTAGAGGTTACTGCTAGCATATGCGATGAAAACTAGGAATAAGTTAAATTAAGCAACCGCAATGTACAAACCAGTACATGAGGATTGCGTCTTTAACTGTATGACACGGTTATCAGCGATATAGGCTGTGCAGTAACTCTGAGATAAAAAAAGATGCCGGTTACCCTGGCATCTCTACAAATTATATAACACAGATGTTATTTCTTTTTAGCAACTGCTTCTTTAAGGGCTTTACCTGCTTTAAATTTAGGAGTTGTAGTCGCCGCTATTTTAATTTCTTTTCCAGTTTTAGGATTACGGCCAACGCGCGCAGCACGCTTAACTGTAGTAAAAGAACCGAACCCAATTAGTGTAACAGAGTCGCCTTTTTTTAACGCCGCTCCAATTGTGGTGATAAAAGCATCAACAGCATCGCCGGCTTTAGCTTTAGAAATATCCGCCTTACTTGCAATAGCTTCTATCAATTGTGATTTATTCATAATCTAAGTACTCCACTAAAATTAAATTAATTATTCCAAGGTCACTAACAATACGCAGACATAGTTATACCAAACTGGTTTAGCAATTGTCAACGCTTTTTCAATTGTTTTCTATAAAAATTTTGCAACATGTTGTTATACATCTAATTATTAAAATAAATTTAATTTGAATAATACATGATTTATGAAGTATATCATTTGTTTATATTGAAATTTATCTTAATTTTAACTATTTTTGTGATAACTACTTGGCTGTCAAGGAAGTTTAATCTAGGATTTTTTTGGTGGGCGTTTTTATAAATAGCGATACTTTTCAATAATTTTAATTTTGCAGTTATGGATTCTAGTTAAGAATGTTTCGTGATTATCAATGTGTAATGCACCATAGTCAATTTGATTAAATTCATGAGTAATCTTTTCTAGTATTGCTAAATTGTCAAGAGTGCTTTGGTCATTATTTAGTTTGGCTATAGCATAAACTAATTCAATAAAATTATGGTAAGCGTCCTTACGGCGTAGAGGATCTAATTTAGTAATCAAAGAGAGTATATCTTGACTGTCTAAGTTATTTATCTTAGAGGTAAAGGCATAATAAACAAGTAATTTATTTGCCAAGTCCTTGGCTTTATTATTAACTGCAGCATTAACAATAAAATCCTTAATTGTTGATAAAATAATCTGTGGTTCATTTATATTATCATTGATGTTATCTAAACTATTATTGATAAGAGTAATATTATTCTTGATATGTTGAATATGCGCTTTATTAATATCTTTATTTGCAGAGTTATTATCAGACCTATTAATGAAATAGCATAAAAGAGCAAATTTTTTATCTACTGAATCTAAGGTGTTGTTGATTATTTCAAATGAATTAAAATGTGGTGAGTAAGCGCTAAATCCAGCTAATTGGGGTAAAATTTTATTAAATGCCCCCACTTGGTGGAGAATGCTAAAAAAATTACTGCAATGATGGGTGTAAAGTGCTTTTTGAACTTCTAGCCAGATACGCTCATTACTAAGCAGTTGCAGCTCATTATTGTCTACAATGTGGCGCATTAATTGCAGAGTATCTGCTGCAACTATAAAATTTAGTTTGGCGCTAATGCGCGCAACCCTCAGCACTCGCAGTGGATCCTCAACAAAAGCTTCACTTACATGCCGAATAATACCTAGTTTTAAATCATTAATTCCACCAAATGGATCAATCAGCTTGCCGTCCTGATCTTCAGCTATAGCGTTAATAGTAATATCACGCCGCCTTAAATCATCAATTAAGGATATATTAGTTGAGGTTTGGCAAGTAAAACCGTGATAGCCGCCAGCAGTTTTTTTTTCGCTTCTGGCAAGCGCGTATTCTTCACGAGTTTTAGGATGAAGGAAAACGGGAAAGTCACGTCCAACCTGCTTGAAACCCATTTTCAGCATTTGTTGTGGTGTACTGCCAACTACCACAAAATCATTGTCTGTAACGGGTATTCCCAAAAGGCGATCGCGAATGCAGCCGCCAACTTTATAAATCTTTAACTTATCGCTATTTGTCATTACACGCTATTCATCATTATTTAATTGAGCTAGGTAATGATTTTTATTAATTTGTTGTATATACGTCAAAAGGTCTATGGTATATTTTCCTTTTAGTTGTGCATCATATGCAGCTTTATTGCTTACCACTTTTTGTACATAGTCGCGGGTAATCTGGATTGGAATCAACTCAATTTGAACTAAGTTGTCTAATTTTTGTAATTTATCCTGCCACCGTTTAACTCTTCCTGGTCCAGCATTATATGCCGCAGTTGAGTAAATTATATTTCCATTAAATCTATCATATAGACTGCCTAAATACCAACTGCCAAATTTTATATTACAATCTGGGGTTTGTCTATAGCAGTTTTTTGAGCCAGATTTAGAGGCAATATAAGCTCCAGTTTGTGGCATTATCTGCATTAGTCCCACGCCACCGTCAAAAGCAATTGCGGAGTAATTAAATCGGCTTTCTTGTCGACTAACAGCTAATGGATATGATTGATCTATGCCGTTGCTGCGACTGTATTGAGTATAACTAGATAAAAATGGAGTGGGAAAGCTCAAGGTGAGATAACGCTCTTCCATTTGATTGGCAGCATAAATACTCAAGTCATATAATCTATGGCTTGCTGCTAGATTACTCATAGCTAATAGCTCAGTTTTAGAGGCGTGTTTTGCGGCGTAATTCCATTCTGCACTGGCAAGAGTAGTTAGGTTTTTACTTCCGCTAGCTTTGCCGGTTTGGAATAAATTAAGGGCAAATGCGGCATCCGCGGCATATGAACTTGAGTCTAGACTAGTGGTTGAAGGAGGGTTGGTTAGAAATTCAGTGCCGTCGTCTAATTGTGCATCAGCCAGCATTGAATAGTATGAGTAATCTTGGGGAATTTGTTCAAAAATAGTTTTAGCTTTATCTATTTGATTAAGGTTGGCGTAGGCTTGACCTTGCCAATATTTCCAAACTGGTTTATTTTTTAACGCGGGTGGCATTTTTTCTATGCACTCAATCACTTTTGTCCACTTGCTGTAATACATATAGCTGCGAGTTTGCCATTCACGTTCTTCATCGCTCATATAATCACTGCTATAATTTGAGAATAACTCTAGCGCTTTTTCAAAATCATGCTTCATAGCAAATTGCATTGCCAAATAATTGCCGATAAATGCTGCAGTATTGGAGTCAAGGCTGGCATGTTTCATTTCGGAATATGCCAAATCTGGATTTTTATGCCCAATAATACCCATGCGATTAACTACCAGGTAATTGTAACTGTTTCCAGTATAACTGGTTCCAGTTTTTAAACTACTCGTTTTGGTATTTTGATAATGATAAAAATTAATTGCTGGCGTATGCACGTCTTCTGCTATCATATTGAAAATGTCAGTCTTATCATTTACAATAAGGCTATATTGCATAAGGTTGCGTTCTTTACTGCTTATAGCATTTCTATTGTAGTACACAGAGCCTAGCATTGCACACCAACCAGGAATGTTATTGCTCACCAACCATTGCCGGGAAATTAACATATTTTGATTGGAGCTAGTTATATTTAATGAATAATCATAGCCACATTTTTCGTTAAGTGAAGTGGAGGATGGATTAATAATTCTAAAGATTCTAATGTAATTAGAGTAGCTATCATTATTAAAGTAAAAAATTAATAATTGATGAGATAGGTCGGTACGCATGTAGCTGTCTGCGCTGCTATTGACAAAATTTTCTGCATATTTTGCAATATTTTTAGTAAGCATGGCTTTAGCGTAAAGATAGCTGATAAAGCGGTTGCTGGAATCAGCGCTGTACAACTCTCCAAGACTGGTCAAGTTACCTGTGGTATATGCTTTATCTGCTTTTAAGAGTATTGGATCTGCCATGGTGGAGTGAGATAATAAGCTTAGTAACAGCAGTATAGCAAATGTTTTTTTCTTCATACGACCAATCAACCTTATAATAGAAATTTGAGTGAAGAATTATACCAGTGTTCTATGCTATTTGTCTTTGAATCGTAATGCTAAAAATCTAAAAATAGTAGGTAATGTGTGTGTTTGTTGGTGGTAAAATGCAGTCAATGGGTTTTTACACAGCCATCGACTGCATTTTGGCAAAATTAGACAAAGAGTATATGACTAGATAGAAGATTAACATGCTTATTATAAATTTAAAACAGCAAATACGTAAAAAAATTTTATTAAATTGTAGTAAACTAACTACTGAAGAACGTGCCGATATGGAATGTCAAACCTTACATAATATGTTTGATTTGCTGGATAAAGCTACTTCTATTGCAGTATACCATGCATATGGGGTTGAATTTGATTTGAAGCAAATTATTCAGTTTTGCTTAAGTAGGGGTAAGTATTTATATCAGCCTGTTGCATATCGCCATACTAAAACAATGCTGCTGGAAGAGTTCTGCTGGGATAAATCTAGTGTGTTTAGTCCGGCAGCATACATACCTAAACATGTCATAGAATGGTATAATGTTGACTTAATCTTAGTTCCGGTTGTGGCAGTTGATTTTCTGGGGTATCGCTTAGGTAAGGGTGGCGGGTATTACGATACTACCTTAGCCAAAATAAACAGAATGTCTACCTGTTTGTGCGGTATTGGTTATGGCAGTATTCAACAAGTGGAGGTATTGCCACATGAAAACTTTGATGTAAGACTTGATTATTTTGCTTGTGAAAATGGATTAAATAAATTTTAGTTAAATAGATTTTTATAATGAGGAATTATCACCCATGATGCAATTCATAGATTTAAAAAAACAGTATGAACATATTAAAGATGATGTATTGCATCAAATTAATGAAGTGTTAGATTCTGGACAATATATACTTGGCAGTAAAGTCAATGAATTAGAGGGAGTGCTGTCAAAGTATGTGGGAGTCAAACACTGTATCGGCGTTGCCGACGGCTCCAAGGCCTTGTTGATTGCATTAATGGCGCTTGATATTGGTCCGATGGATGAGGTGATTGTGCCTGCTTTTACTTTTTTTGCTACTGCTTCTATGGTAGCGCTTTTGGGAGCAAAGCCAGTTTTTGTAGATATTGATGCAAAAAGTTATAATATTGATTCGCAGTTGCTTGAATCAGCAATTACCCCTAGAACTAAAGCCATTATTGCGGTTGGATTGTTTGGACAGTGTGCTGATTTGGACGCGGTTAATCAGATTGCAGCTAAATATAATTTACCGGTGATTGAAGATGCAGCCCAAAGCTTTGGCGCTAGTCTAAATGGTCAGCGTTCCGGCAGTATGACTACAATTGCTTGTACCAGTTTTTTCCCGTCGAAACCTTTAGGGTGTTATGGTGATGGAGGTGCTTGTTTTACTAATGATGATGAATTAGCTAATAAAATACGTATTATCCGCGTTCATGGTCAGGATAGCAGATATCATCATCAGATTTTAGGGGTAAATGGCAGATTAGATACCTTGCAGGCTGGAGTATTACTATCTAAGATGCGTATATTTGATAAAGAAGTTGTATCGCGGGAATTAATCGGAAGACGTTACACCGAATTATTAAAGGGTGCTGATTGTGTAACCCCATCTGTTGGCGCTGGAAATACGCATGTTTATGCGCAGTATTCCATATTAGTCAATGACCGCGATAGTTTTGTGGAGAAACTCAGAGCGGCGCAAATTCCAACTGCTATACATTATCCAATTCCATTACATTTACAGCCCGCCCTACACCAATACCACACTGGGCAGGCATTGCCTAATTCAGAGCGGATAGCTAAGCATATAGTTAGTTTACCAATGCATCCATATTTAGATCAAAGTACACAGGATCATATTGTTCATGTAGTAAAACAAAGTTTGTGATATATTGAGTATGATTCAATATCTGATTGAACACCTTGCAAGGCCAAATCCATTTATAGTGTTGGGTGTGCTTTATGGCGTAGTTGCAGCATTTTACTTGCAAGATTTCATTCGCAGTGGTTATTGGAGTGGTATGCTGGGCAGCATGAGGCTGATTTGGTTGCATTACTTAAACTCTAGTCGCTGGTATGCGTTGCTATTGGCACTGGTGATCTTGCTGGTTTTGTTTATCTTTGTAGATTTACCAATGGCGCAGTTATGTAAACATTACTATAGCTATAATATTTATAAGATTTTTGATTTTATTAATGTAATGGGGGAAGGATGGTTTATTGGCGGAGTTATTTTTACTTGTTTTATGATTTTTCAGTTCCTGGAAAAGTCTCAATTGGCTATTGTGGCTAAAATAAGCTTTATGGCAGCAATATACTCTTGTATAGTTAGTACTATTCTGAAAATGTTATTTAACCGTGAGCGTCCTGGTATTGGCATGGATCAATGGAATTTTTTTCATTTTTTTACCACCAAGCACCCGCATGATTTATTTTATTCTTCAAACAGTATGCCGTCTGGTCATGCAATTACAATATTTGCAGCAATTTTACCGGTTATTTTATACAACAAAAATATTGTTTTTAAAGCTTTTATGCTCTTTTTAGCGGTGGTAATTATAATTGCCAGAGTTTATACACTAAACCATTGGCTCAGTGATGTTTATGTATCTACTTTATTGGGGGTGTTAATCGGATGGTCAGTGTTTTTATCCAATAATCATCGATTGAATGATCATTCCTTAAAATATAAAGGTGAGTGTTAGCGATAAATGAGTACCCAATTTAATCCTCCGTTTGCGCTGCAATTAACTGCAGATGAATCTAAACTAACTCAAGACTTAAAATCCAAAATAATTGCTCAGATTGCGGCACATGGTGGCTGTATTCCCGTGAGTAAGTATATTGAATTAGCTCTTTATGATCATTGTTACGGCTATTATAATAACTTACTGCATAAATTTGGCGTAGATGGCGATTTTATTACTGCGCCTATTTTATCTGAATTATTTGCTTTATGCCTGGCACGACAAATTCGTGAACTATGGCATAATTCTGAAGTGCCGCCTAATGTACTTGAAATAGGCGCTGGCAATGGTCAGTTAATGTTTGATTTATTGACCAACTTAGGTGATTTGATTGGGCATTATTATATATTAGAATTAAGCGCAAGCTTGGCCAGTTTTCAACAACAAGAGTTATCCACAAAGTATCCTCAATTTTTATCGAAAGTTACATGGTTGAATGCGCTACCCGATAATTTTGACGGAATTATTCTTGCTAATGAGGTATTAGATGCGCAGCCCTGTGAAGTAGTGGTGTGGAGCGAGGGTAATACAGAGCAGCGTATGGTAGGAGTTGATAAGGATGGCGATTTGATTTATTTAACTAAGCCAATATGCTCAGACGAATTAAATCAAATAGCCAGCTTAATTAGAATGTCTACTAAGAGTTCAAGTATAGGTATTGATGTAAATATAGATATTGATAAAAACCCTTATATTTCAGAAATTAACCTAAATAATCGTGGGTTCATGAAGTCATTAGCAGGAGCATTAAGACATGGATTTATCCTGTTGATAGATTATGGCTATTGTGCGAGTGAATATTATTTGCCGAATCGAAGCAATGGAACACTGCGGGGATATTTTCGGCATAGACAGCTTGATGATATCCTAAGTTATCCAGGTTTAATTGATATTACCAGCAGCATTGATTTTTCTGCAATTGCGCTCACAGCAATAGATAATCAGTTGGACTTTATTGGTTATACCACTCAGGCAAATTTTTTACTTAACTGCGGGCTGGCGGATATAGTTGCAAGCCAGCATGGTAATATAGATGATATTAAGTATCTTAAACTAACCAATCAAGTTAATTATCTGACCGCCCCCGACGAAATGGGTGAAGTATTTAAGATAATCGGGTTTTCTAAGGATATTGATTTTAATGACTGGATGGGATTTAAGCGTAATGACTTAAGTCATACACTTTAAGTGGTGAAAGATAAATATCCGTGCAGGATAAGTAGTAATTGAAAGATAAGTAGTAAAAAGTAAAAATAGTATAACATAGTTATTATCGTTATAGTTGGCGGTAGTAACTGTGAAGTGGTAACGATTGACAACTAAAGGAGTATATATTTATGATTATAGTATTAACTGGGGCTTTTGGATTTATTGGCTCTAATTTGGTCAAGGCTCTCAATGAGCTTGGATATACTGATATTATTGCGGTAGATAATTTAACTAATGGGTCAAAAATAAAAAATTTGGCGGATTGCCAGATTTTAGATTTTGTGGATAAAGAAGACTTTATTCACGAGGTTGCCAACGGCAACTATAATAATGAAGTTGACTATATTTTTCATCAGGGCGCTTGTTCATCAACTACTGAGCAGGATGGGAAATATATGATGAAAAATAATTATGAGTATTCAAGTGTGTTATTAGAGTTTGCTCAAACAAATGAAATACCGTTTGTATATGCCTCATCTGCTGCAGTATATGGTGATAAAACTAAATTTGTTGAAGATTTAGAGCATGAATATCCGTTAAACGTGTATGCGTATTCTAAGTTTTTATTTGATCAGATTGTCAGGCGCTATTTTGAGACTGGCTTAAAAGCGCCAGTGGTTGGGTTGCGTTATTTTAATGTATATGGGCAAAGAGAAGCGCATAAAGGAAGGATGGCGTCAGTGGTATTGCATAATTTTGAGCAATATCAAGCTACTGGCCGGGTAAAACTATTCCAAGGGTGTCAAGGCTATGCTAATGGTGGGCAGTTGCGTGATTTTATTTCGGTGGAAGACGTGGTTAAAATGAATTTATTTTTCTTTAATAATCACTTAAATGATAAGGAAGAAATTTCAGGTATTTTTAATTGCGGGACTGGAGAGGCTCGTAGCTTTAACGCATTAGCACTAGCTACAGTAAATGCTTGTTGCGCTCATCAAGGTAATGCTGTATTATCTCTAGAAGATGCACTTGCTCAAAATATTATTGAATATATACCTTTCCCTGGTGACTTGGCAGGTCGCTACCAGTGCTTTACTCAAGCTGATTTAACTTATTTACGTGGCGCAGGTTGTGAGCATACTTTTTTAACTTTGGAAGAAGGTGTGTCGCGCTATATTAATCTGCTTTTAGAAAAAAAATAATCAACTATCTATTCACAAATCAAATATAAAAACCCCCTGTAATTACAGGGGGTTTTTATATTTGATTTCCTTCTTAATCCAAGTCTTTACCAGTATTCATCTATAAAGCTTTTTCCGGCTGCATTTTAAAGCTTGGGTATATGTAAAAAACTTTGACAAATAGCAAATTTTTGTGTTACAGTGGCGGATTATGGTAAAAAGTGGTGTAAAGTGGGGTAAATTATGTTTGGTGGCGTTACCCATCTAAATATAGATACGAAAAATAGAATTGCTGTTCCAGCACGCTATCGCGATGTGCTGTTAAATGAGCATGCCAACCACATTACTATTACTTTGGAATCAGCACAATGTCTGCTTTTATATCCAGAACAAACTTGGCTTACCGTCCGTGAGAAAATTCAAAATCTACCAACGCAAGCTCATCCATTAGTTAAAAGTTATCAACGTTTAGTATTAGGTTATGCAGAAACAGTTGAAATTGATAAATCTGGGCGGATATTATTGCCATCCAGTTTAAAAAAACTAGTGCAGTTGGAAAAAGATATTATTCTTGTTGGTTTAGGCAACCGATTTGAATTGTGGGATCAGCAGAAATGGCATGCAGAAACAGAAAAGGCTTTGCAGGCATCCCAAGATGATTTGGCTGCTTTATTGAGTGGATTGTGATTAGTTGAAGTTTATTCGATTAAGCGGGTGATGAGATAAAAAATAGATTGATTTATCAAGATAATTAGGAAGAATATGCTGCATTATCCAGTTTTGTTAAATGAGTCGATTAATTTATTAAATATTGTACCTGATGGCGTCTACATAGATGGAACTTTTGGAAGAGGAGGACACACACAAGCAATATTATCGCGGTTAAGTAATAGTGGTCGAGTTATTGCTTTTGATAAGGATATTGATGCGAGTAGTTATGGCAGAAATAATATTACTGATTCACGCTTAAGTTTAGTTCATGATAGTTTTGCTAATTTTGATCAATATTTGTCTAATTATGCTCAAGCTTTTAATTCCAATAATTATGCAATTGATAAGGTGAGCGGAGTCTTATTAGATTTAGGTGTGTCGTCAATTCAGTTGGATACAGACACGCGTGGATTTAGTTTTAGATTAGATGGCGAGTTAGATATGCGTATGGATAATACTCGCGGAATAAGTGCACAGGAATGGTTAGATAATGTTGATGAAACTGTGCTATCTGAAGTATTGTGGAAATATGGTGAAGAAAAATTTGCTAGAACTATCGCAAGAAATATTGTTATAAAACGAAAAGAAAAAAAAATAACCACAACAATGCAGTTGGCTGAAATTATTAGGCAAAGTGTTAAGGTGGGGAAAAATGTGCGACAGCATCCGGCAACACGTTCATTTCAGGCGATTCGTATTTACATAAATAATGAATTGAAAGATTTACAAGCGTTTTTAGATAAATTGCCCAACTGGTTAAAAGTTAATGGTAGAGCTGTAGTGATAAGTTTTCATTCTTTAGAGGATCGAATAGTTAAAGATAAATTTAATCAGTTAGCCAGCCGAGAGTATTTGCCTAAATGGGTAAGTTGTGAGTCAGAAGAACCTAAATATAGGGTTATTGCCAAAAAAGTACGAGCTAGTTTAGGTGAAGTTGAAGAAAATAATCGCAGTCGCAGTGCGATACTGCGCTGTATTGAGAAGATATCGGATTAACAATCTGTTTAAATTAAAGATTATAAACTGGTTTTGAGAAAGTAGGGAACAAGGTAAAAATGTTACGGGTGATAAATATATTGTTATTGTCATTAGTGATTTATAGCGCGTTTTGTTTGGTTAATAAGCGCTATCAGTCAAGAATTGATCATGCTAGGCTTGCGGCATTAAAAAATCAAGCCGATGTATTGAATAAGGAATATACCAAGTTAGAGTTGGAAGAGGGCACTTTTTCTTCAAATTTGGTTTTACAAGATTTTGCGGTAAATAAATTGGGGTTGATTCAACCGGATAAAAACCATATTATAGGAATAAAGTGATGTTAGCAAATACTGATATTCAAAAACTTTATGCTGCCAGATCTGATAATGGTTTCGCTAACAATAACGGTATATCGCTTTCAGCAAAAACGGCGAGTCGAATTAAAACGGTAAATTTAATAGCAGTTATTTTAACTGCCTTGGTGGCGATTAGGCTGTTTTACATGAATACCTATAACACAATGTTTTTGGCTAAACAAATGAGTTCGCGTATAGAACGCAACTTAAAAATAGTAGCAATGAGGGGTACTATACTTGATCGAAATGGTAATCCGTTGGCAGTGAGCACTCCTATGGCATCAATATGGGTTGATCCAAGCGAGCTGGATAATTTGTCAAGTGAACAAATTCAAGAATTAGCTGCAATTTTGCGCTTGTCTTTAACTGATTTAAATGGTAAATTAAATCAAAAAAATAAAACTTTTGTGTATTTAAAACGCGGGATTAGCCCGCAACAAGCCGAGCAAATTAAAAATTTGGGAATAGAAGGCGTGTATAGCATACAAGAGTTTAAGCGCTATTATCCAGATGGAGAAATTGCTGCGCATATAGTTGGGTTTAATAATGTTGATGATCAAGGAATTGATGGTATTGAATACGCAAGTAATAAAAATTTAGTTGGGGTTGATGGAGCGCATCAGATAATTCGAGATCGTCAGGGGCACATTGTAGAAGATTTGGGCACTACCAAGGCGGCGCAAAATGGCCAGACGGTTAATTTGTCAATTGATAATAGAATTCAGTATATTGCCTATAATGCTCTTAAAACCCAAGTTGACAAACTACATGCTAAGGGTGGCTCAGCTGTTGTGTTGGACGCAAAAACCGGTGAGGTTCTGGCTATGGTAAATATGCCGACCTATAATCCAAATAATCGCAATGGAGTAACGCCAGATATGTTAAAAAACCGTGCAGTAACCAATGTCTATGATCCAGGTTCAATTATGAAACCCTTGGTTGTGGCAAAAGCTTTAGATGATAAATTAATAACAACCAAAACGATGATTAATACTCACCCATATTATGTGGGGCCAAAATTAATTAAAGATGATGAGCCAGCACCACAATTGAGTGTTGAAGATGTATTAGTTCGTTCATCTGATATTGGAACTTCTAAAATTGGATTAAAATATAAACCGTATGACTTATGGAGTTATTACCGTAGCATTGGTTTTGGTGAAAAAATGAAAACTGGGTTTCCCGGTGAGACTAATGGTATTTTATTAGATTGGAAAAAATGGCATCCCATTGATCAAGCATTAATGTCTTTTGGCTATGGTATTTCAGTGAGTTTATTTCAAATGGCACATGCGTATACAATTTTTACTAATGATGGTTGTATCCTGCCGGTATCATTTTATAAACAGCAATCCCATCTGTCTGGAGCTAACCAGCAATCGGTTAGTAAACTAGCCTGTGGACAAGTAATTTCGGCGGCAACTGCACACACTGTGCGTGATATCTTAGCTGAAAATAATCTGCGTGGTACGGGTAGAAATGCTCAGGTAGCTGATTATAGTACTGCAGGTAAAACCGGAACTGCACAAAAGCTTATCAATGGGCATTATAGTAACCATGATCATATTAGTTCATTTGTGGGTTTTGCCCCGGTTAAACAGCCACGTTTAATTATTGGCATTATGGTGGATAACCCTAAGGGGGCTTATTATGGTTCGGCAGTTGCGGCGCCAGTGTTTGGTCAAATAGCTCAGCCTACTTTGCATTTATTGGGTGTGCATCCTGATAAATAAACTTAATAAAAATTAAGGGCGAGGGTTTTAATGGTATGTTTAGTAAAAATAGTATAGTTAATTTTGATAAATTCAACAATTTAGTTGATGAGTTAGGGGATTTACTATATACAAACGCAATTACACTTGATAGTAGAAAAGTAACTGCTGGTAGTATTTTTTGTGCATATCCTGGTAGCAATAGTGATGGTCGCCTATATATACAACAAGCTATAGATAATGGTGCGCAATTAATTCTTTGGGAAAGTGATGAGAATAACTGCGGTGCAAAGGATTACGCAGTAAAGAATTACGCAGTAAAGAATTATCTATTAAAGAATGATGTCACAAAAAATTATGTAGTAAAAAACTACTCAGTTAAAAATTTAATGTTATATGTTGGATTACTAGCTGCAGCAAAATATGGTTATCCGACTAGAAAATTTAAAACTATTGGAGTTACTGGTACTAATGGCAAGACTTCAATAACGCATTGGTTAAATCAAGTATATAAATTAACTGGTAAAACTACTGGCATAATAGGTACGATGGGGGCGGGTGTTTATCCTGATATTACTGATTATCAATCAACCACACCTAATCCAATTACATTACAAGCAATACTTGCGGATATGGCAAAAAATGTCGTTGATATGGCTGCGCTTGAAGTCTCATCACATGCTCTGCATCAAGGGCGCGTGAACGGTATAAGTTTTACTACTGCAATTTTTACTAATCTCACTCAAGATCATCTTGATTATCATAAAGATATGGAAAATTACTACTTGGCAAAACGAGAGTTATTTTTTTGGCATGGACTAGAAAATGCGATTATAAATGTAGATGATGAATATGGTAAAAGGTTGGCTGGACAATTAGTTGAATTACAAAATACACCAGTGCATAGTGATGCCGAACAAACGCAAAATAACGTGCAGGATTACAATAATAAATATAATACCGATAAAGATATTCCTTTAAATGTATTAACTTATGGACTAGATCATGGCGAACTAACTGCTAATGATATAAAAATAACTTTGGGCGGAACATTCTTTATTTTAAAATTTAAAGATGAGGCGATAGAATGTACTGTGCCGGTTATTGGTAAATTTAATGTGTATAATCTATTGGCGGTTGCTGGAGCTTTACTGGTAGACGGATATAAATTGCCAGAGATTGCTAAATTATTAGCCCAATTAAGTCCAGTTTGCGGGCGGATGGAAACATTGATTTTTGCGGACAAACCTCTAGTGGCAGTTGATTATTCTCACACTCCGGATTCATTAAAAAATGCATTACTGACGCTAAAGGAGATTGAGCATACTGGTAAGTTATATTGTGTTTTTGGCTGTGGTGGCAATCGGGATAAACTTAAGCGACCAATAATGGGTAAAATTGCTACACAAATTGCTGATTATACGGTTATAACTTCAGATAATCCGCGCTATGAGGGGCCGGGTGAAATTATTGCGCAAGTTGTAGCTGGAATAGAATCAGACAATACTAGCTGTGATGAACATAATAAGTATGAGGTAATTGCGCTGCGTGAAGAGGCAATAAGCCATGTATTAAAGTTAGCTAAAGCTGGTGATATAGTTTTGATTGCAGGTAAGGGGCACGAAACTTATCAAGAAATACAGGGTGTAAAGTATGCATTTTCGGATGTGGCAATAGCAGAAAATATACTTCTTTCATAACTAGATAGTTTAACTATGTAGTTTAACCAAGTGGTTTTGATAAAAACACAGGCTAAAAAAAGCCTAATATTTAAATTTGTGAATAGTGAGTAGGTAATGAATCTAACTTTAGCGCAAATAGCCGTAATGTGTGGTGGGACTTTATCAGCAGCTTCAAATCCTGAGTTGCTAGTTGAGAGTGTGGTTATTGACAGCAGAAATATAGGGCCTGGTTCATTATTTGTTGCAATAAAGGGTGAACATCATGATGGGCATAGTTTTGTTGCTGAAATTTTTAATCATGGTGCAGCTTGTGCATTAGTTTCTCAACCGCTTAATTATCCGAATCTAATTTATGTACATGATACTATACAAGGATTGGGATTGTTGGCGTATAATTATAGAAAAATGTTTAATATTCCGGTGGCAGCGATAACTGGCAGTAATGGTAAAACCACTGTTAAAGAAATGTTAAATAGCATTTGTGTGAAAGAATTTGGTGTACAACATGTTTTAGCAACAGCGGGTAATTTAAATAATCATATTGGTGTGCCACTTACTTTGCTAAAATTAAACCAGGAGCATAAGGTAGCAATTATCGAAATGGGGATGAATCATGCTGGTGAAATTGATTATTTATCTAAAATAGTATCCCCAACTATTGCAGTAGTTAATAATGTGATGTTAGCCCATGCTGGATTTTTTAATGATTTGAGCGATATTGCTAGGGCTAAAGGTGAGATTTATAATGGATTAGCTAATAATGGCATAGCGTTAATTAATCAGCTTTCGCCTTTTGCGCAATTATGGCAGAATCAATTAAATAATAATCAATCGCAAAGCAATGAACTAATGGATAATGAGTTATTAGAACATAATACACGTAGTATACATCAAGTGGGTTTTGGAATAGAAGGCAGTAGCTGTTACCTGAAACATTCAGGGTTTGCTGGGGAGTTGCTTATATCCACTAGATTAGGCGATGTTCGGTGTACCCTGAAGGTTTTGGGAGAGCATAATAAATTAAATGCTATTACATCTGTGGCGTTGGCAGATAAGCTCTTGTGTTCCAAAGAGAGCATAATTTATGGATTAGAAAATTATACTGGGCATAAGGGACGCTTAGAGCAAAAAACAGCATTTAATGGAGCAATGATAATTGATGATAGTTACAATGCTAATCCTGATTCAGTGAAAGCAGCAATTTTAGCTATTAAAAACTTACCTAAGCCACATTGGTTTATTTTTGCTGATTTAAAAGAACAAGGCAAATTTACTCAAGCAGTACATGAGGATGTCGCTAGTTTTTCGATGCACAATGGTATTGATTGTTTAATCACTATTGGTGAAAGCAGCAAAATTACCCACGATTTATTTAATGGGGATAAAAGGCATTTTGCTAATAATCAAGATATAGTAGAATACTGCCGGCAAAACTTGCCTAAGTCAGCAACACTGCTAGTTAAAGGTTCAAATTGTATGGGCTTGGGATCGATAGTAGATCAATTAATTTAATTTGACAGGTAATATATGCTTTTATTTCTTACCCATTGGCTTACCCAGTTTGTTGGTGCATTTCGGGTTTTTGATTATGTTTCTTTTCGTGCTCTACTTTCGTGTTTAATCTCGTTGTTCTTTTCTATTTTAGTTGGTAAGCGAGTTATTAGTTGGTTATATACTATAAAAATTGGGCAGACTGTAAGGATTGATGGACCTAAAACTCATTTGGCGAAATCGGGTACACCAACTATGGGAGGCGTGTTAATAATTTTATCGGTGATATTTACAACTTTACTGTTTGCTGATTTAACTAATGTTTATGTTTGGCTGTTATTATTTGTTTTGGTAAGTACTGGAGCCATTGGCTTTATTGATGATTACCGTAAAATTGTGTACAAAGACCCAAAGGGCTTATCTGCTAAGCTTAAAATGATAATGCAGACTTTGATTGCTTTGATAGTTGCAATTATTTTGGTGTATGGAATTGAGCTGCCTGATGTAGATAAAATTGTCATTCCGTTTGCTAGAGCAATTATTAATCCGCTTGGTATTGTTGGGTTTTTTATACTCAATTATTTTGTTATTGTTGGTAGCTCTAATGCGGTTAATTTAACCGATGGTTTGGATGGGTTGGTCTCATTTCCAGTAATTACGGTTTCAATTGGGCTGGGGATTTTTGCGTATATTGCGGGTAATACGATTTTTGCTACTTATTTACTATTGCCACATATACCGGGTAGTCACGAAATAGTCGTGTTTTGTGGGGCTATGATAGGTTCATGTTTGGGGTTTTTATGGTTTAATGCACATCCTGCGGAAGTATTTATGGGTGATGTAGGTGCTTTGTCCATTGGCGCTACACTAGGAGTAATTGCAATAATTGTGCGTCAGGAAGCTGCCTTTGCGATAATGGGCGGTTTATTTGTTTTTGAGGCATTATCTGTTATGCTACAGGTGGGTTCGTATAAAATGCGCAAAAAGCGGATTTTTCTAATGGCGCCGATTCACCATCATTTTGAGTTGAAGGGCTGGAAAGAAAATCAGGTTGTGGTAAGATTTTGGATAATAAGTATTATTTTATTGCTAATTAGTTTATCCACTATTAAATTGAGGTAACAGTTCCTTAATGTAAAAATATAGTTAAAAATATAGTACGCGAGGGGGGGGATTACAAGATATGACAATGTATAAACTCAAAAGACGAAGAATAAAGAATGAATTTTAATAAAGATAGATTTGCTGTGGTAGGCCTAGGTGAGACTGGGTTATCAATAATCCGTTATTTACGTTATCAAAAGGCTAATCTGGTTAGGGTATACGATACAAGAGAGGTGTTGCCACATCAGGATAGATTTAAAAGTCTGGATGTTCGTCTAGGACAGTTAAAGTACGCTGATTTTAGTGATATCGATGTTATTGTAATTAGCCCTGGTGTATCTATCTATGAAAAGGCTTTAATCCAAGCTTTGCATAATGGTAAGGAAGTAATTGGGGATGTAGAGTTATTTGCTCGTTCAATCACAGATTGGCAGAGTAAGATTATTGGCATTACTGGGAGTAATGGCAAAACTACGGTTACTACTTTAACTGGTTATTTAGCCGGTGCTAGTGGGTTAAACACGTTGGTTGCAGGTAATATTGGCATCCCGGTTTTAGATAGTTATGTGGATATAATAAGCAGCGGTGGCGCTATCCCTGATATTATTGTGCTTGAGTTGTCTAGTTTTCAGCTAGAGACTATTTCAAGTTTGCAGCTTAATGCAGCGACGGTATTAAATATTATGCCTGACCATTTAGACCGTTATCGTGACTTATTAGAGTACGCTTATATTAAGGCAAATATTTTTAATAACTGCGACCATCAAGTATTGAATGTGGATGATGCACTAGTATGCAGCATGGTGAGAAATAGGCAATTACTATCTTGGTTTGGTAATGCAGCAAGTGAATATACGATTAAAGATAAGTGCTTATGTATTGGTGGGGAAAAATATTTATCTGCTAATGAATTAGCTTTGGTGGGGCAGCACAATTATTTTAATGTATTAGCCAGCTTAGCTTTATTGAATGCTGTTGGTATTGATGTTTGCGAGGATAACATAAAACAAGCGCTAAGACAATTCCAGGGTTTGGAGCATCGTATGCAAAAAATAGCTGTTCACGATGGCGTTTGTTATATTGAAGATTCAAAAGGCACCAATGTTGGAGCTGTTGTTGCTGGGGTTTCTGGTTTGGACGGTACAGTACATTTAATTTTGGGTGGCGATGGCAAAGGACAAGATTTTACGCCGTTAAAAGCATTGGTTTCAAATAAATGCAAGTCGGTAGCCATTATTGGGCAGGATAAATTGCTTATTGCTAAGGCGTTAGAAGGTCTTGATAATGTAGCTGTGGAGGTTTTTGCCACTTTGCCGGAGGCAGTAGCTTATTGTTATAGAAATGCTCAGCATGGTGAATATGTGGTTTTATCTCCAGCTTGCGCTTCATGGGATATGTTTGATGACTATAAACACCGTGCACAAGTATTTATAGATAGTGTCTATAAGAATATTCACGGCTAGTTCAACATTAATATACTCTTCGTCTTTGGTTTACTTGCGCAGCTAAAGCTGGACTTTGTCATATTTTATAAATTGCTCCTCATGTACCCTTTTGTACATGGTGGGACGCGTCGGGACTCGTCCCCGTCGCAATTTATTGCAATATTCCTAGTCCAACATTCAAATACTTTGAGTATATAAATTATTATTATAAAGAGATTATAAGGTATTTATGAAAATATTCGGTAAATTGTTCAATTGGGTTTTTGATGATTCTGGTGGTGGAAAAAAATATCTTTTAGATGATAAGATATTATTTTCCGGCATTTGCTTGTTGGTAATTGGAATTATCATGGTGTATTCGGCATCAATTGCTTATGCAACTAATGATAAGGCAACGCATAGCCAATATTTTTATATAATTAGGCACGTGGGATATATTTCTGTGGGTTTAGTTGCTGGACTATTGGCATTCACGCAGCCTACTAGTTTTTGGCGTAATAATGCTCCTATAATTGGCTTGCTAGTGGTCATTTTATTAACTGCGGTATTAATCCCACATATTGGCAAGACCGTTAATGGTTCAAAGCGTTGGATTGGGGTTGGACTGCTTAATTTGCAGCCTTCTGAATTAGCTAAATTAGGCATGGCAATTTTCTTATCCTATTATGTATGTAGCAAAAATTCAAATTTAAGCAGTTTTTTTAAAGATGTGCTTCCGGTGTTTGCTATTATCGGTGTGGTAGATGGTTTGTTACTGTTAGAGCCGGATATGGGCTCGGCAACAGTAGTGTTTATCATCGCCTTGGGTATTTTATTTATGGCGAATATTGATAAATTAGTGGTTATTGGTTTTTCTGGAATTGGAGTTGTTGGTTTTGTAATTTTAATTTTAATTGCTCCTTACCGGATGCGACGAGTTTTAGGCTTTATTAATCCGTGGGATGATGCACTGGGTAAGGGTTATCAATTGACTCATTCATTGTTGGCAATTGGACATGGTGGTTGGTTTGGAGTTGGATTAGGCAACAGTATTGAAAAATTATTTTATTTACCAGAGGCGCATACAGATTTTATTTTAGCTATTATTGCAGAAGAGACTGGCGTGGTTGGCATTGGTATAGTTATGCTATTGTTTTGGATAATATTTTATAGGGGTTTTACGGTTGTTGGTCAACAGTCTAAGTTATTAAACAGGCCTTTTCAGGCTATTTTAGCGCAAAGTATTAGTTTATGGTTTTTTGCTCAAAGTTTGGTGAATATTGGGGTTACTATAGGTGTGCTGCCAACTAAGGGTTTAACTTTGCCATTTGTATCGTTTGGTGGAAGTTCTATTTTGGTTAGCTGCATTGCATTGGCGATACTCCTTAAGATTGATTATGAAAATAAACTAATCAGACACGGTGTACCGATTGAGTAAAAAAACCATTTTAATTACGGCTGGTGGTACTGGAGGGCATGTTTTTCCTGCGCTTAGCGTTGCTAAAAAGCTACAGTCTAAATACAATGTATTGTGGGTTGGAGCAAAGATTGGCATTGAAAATAAAATTGTGCCTCAGAATGATATACCACTGCTTAATATTAATATTTCAGGGTTGCGCAAAAAAGGCTTGGTAAAAATGGCGTTGTTGCCATTTATGCTTACGCGGGCATTTTTTCAGTGTTTAACAATTATATTCAAGCATAGACCAGACATAATTATTGGTTTTGGCGGATATGCTACCTTTCCACTGTGCTGTATGGGGTGGATTCTTTCTATTCCGGTACTTATTCATGAGCAAAATTCAGTTTCTGGATTAACTAATCGAATATTAGCTAAATTTGCTGCTGTGGTTATGGTTGCGTTTGATGGCGTGCTCAAATCAAAAAAGACAGTGTTGGTAGGTAATCCAGTGCGTGAAGATATTCTAAATTTATTATGCGTAAGTGAGCGCTATAACAGCCGCCAAGGTGGATTAAATTTATTAATTATGGGTGGTAGTTTGGGTGCACAGATATTTAATGAGTTAATTCCCGAAGTTTGTGCAAAACTTAGCAATATTAATCAGGTTGTTCATCAAGTGGGGCGTGGTGATGTAGTTAAAGTGCAAGAACGCTATCAGGAACTAGGCATACATAATGTACAAGTGATGCCGTTTATTCATGATATAGCACAAGTGTACGCTGATTCAGACTTGATCATTTGTCGCTCAGGAGCCTCAACGGTGAGTGAAATAGCAGCAGTTGGTATAGCGGCAATTTTTGTGCCATATCCCCATGCTGTGGATAATCATCAGTGGTACAATGCACAAGAGCTGGTAAAAAATGGTGGCGCTTATGTTTTATCTCAGTCTGAATTTAGTGTCGAAAAATTAGCCTCCTTAATTAGTAGTTTAGATCGGGCTCAATGTTTAGTAATGGCGGAAAAATCAAGGAAATTAGCGATTGTGGATAGTACTGATAGAATATTATCTATAATTGAAAAACATATTGTTTAGTAGACTTGCATAAAATATACTTGCATAAAATATGGGGCAAGCATACCTTACGCAGCTTACTATATGCTATAATAGAGCTTGGTATACAGAACAAAGGGTATGTGCATGTATTCTGCAAACAATGAGGATGTTTTTCCATCTAAACTTGCGCTTAATAAAAATTTTTGCAATAGGTATGCAGAACGCCTATTACTCAAAAATAATATTTTAAAATGTCGTCATACAGTTTTGGTTTCACCACGTAGATATGGCAAATCTAGTCTAGTTCATCAAGTAATTTCAGAGTTAGCCTTACCTAGCGCATCAGTAGACTTATTTTTAGCGCATAATGACTTAGCCATAACTCGCAGAATACTTCAAGGGGTATCAGAAGCTATTTCAGCTATTATGCCACCCAGTGAAAAATTATTACTAAAAATACAATCTTTTTTTAGTTCATTTAAAGTATCCTTAACCGCCAAGTTTTTTAGTATTGAGGCAACTCATACTGGTATAGTATTTGATGCTGTAGATAATATATTTGAAGCTTTGCGCTCATTGGCAAAATTAGCTCGAGATCAAAATAATAAAATTATATTCTTTATTGATGAATTTCAGGATATAGCTGCAAGTGAAAATGCAAAAGCCATTCAGGGTGCAATCAGGCATATTGCACAGGAAACTTCTGATATAGTCTTTGTTTTTTCTGGAAGTAACCGCCACTTATTACTTGAGCTATTTGATGATAAATCTATGCCGTTATATATGCTATGTGATAAGTTAATTTTGGAGAGAATTTCTTCAATTGAGTATCACAGCCATTTACAAAAATTAGCTCAAGAAAGATGGGGTCAAGAAATATCACAACATGCATTTAGCCAGATAATGAAGCACACTGAAACACATACATTTTATGTGAATATGTTATGCCATCAATTGTGGCAATTAAATAATTTACCTGATATTGAAGAGGTGAATCAAGCTTGGGATCAATGTTTTGAATTAGAAAAAAGAAGGTTAGTGGCGGAGCTGGAAAAATTAACTAAAAATCAACAAGATTTATTAAAAGCTTTAGCATTAAACCCAATTAAAGAACCAAGTGGACAAGAGTTTGTAAAATACGTAGGCAAGGCATATTCGAGTATTCGGCAAGGAATAAAATCTCTTACAGAAAAAGACATGGTTTATATTGTGAATAAAGAAGATACTGGACTGCCTATGCTAAAAAAAGGGCAAATTCGCGTGCTAGATCCATTGTTGGCATATGCGGTAAGAAAATTCAGTTAGACAATTTATCTTTTTACTTATTCCTTGTTCTTTCGTGCATATGCTGGCAGTAACCTCTGAGTAGTATTGTGGTCAGTAATCCAATGGCTACAGCAGTGTTCAATACAAGATACTTATATTAGAACTGGTGTATAATGAGGCTTGCAGATATTTTTAGGTAAAAACCTTTTTAGGTAAAATCCTTTTGATAAAGTAACACAGTGATATACAGTTCAGATTGAAAGACTAAAAACAAATATGGCAGAATTAGCAAATTATGCAGTGATAGAAAGCGTTGGGCGCACTCATAAAGAGGATGCTCCGCATTACCGCACTGACTTTGAGCGTGATCGTGACCGGGTTATTCATTCAAGCGCTTTTCGACGACTTGAGTATAAAACTCAGGTATTTATAAACCATGAGGGGGATTTGTTCCGGACTCGCCTAACCCATAGCTTGGAGGTTGCGCAGGTGGGGCGTTCGGTGGCGCGCGCATTAAACTTAAATATTGATTTGGTAGAAGCAATATGCTTGGCGCATGATTTAGGTCACACACCGTTTGGTCATACTGGACAAGAAGAATTAAACAGTTGTATGCTACAATCAGGTGGCGAGGGGTTTGAACATAATTTACAATCATTGCGTATTGTAGATAAATTGGAAGAGCGGTATGCTTTATTTGATGGCTTAAATTTAACTTTTGAGGCACGGGAAGGAATCCTAAAACATTGCGGTTTACAAAAAGCCAAAATGTTGGGGGCGGTAGGTGAGCGTTTTTTATTAGATAAGCGGCCGTCTTTAGAGGCGCAATTAGCTAATTTAGCTGATGAATTAGCCTACAATTATCACGATGTGGATGATGGGTTAAGGGCTGGATTAATAACCTTGGAGCAGTTGGAAGACGTTGTTATCATTCAAGAACAATTAAAAATTGTACTGGGTAAATATCCATTTCTTGTGGGTCGAAGGCTGCATAAAGAATTAGTGCGACACTTGATCAATTGCACTATTTATGACCTTATCGAAAATACCACGCATAATATTCGATTACATCAGGTTGTTAGTGTGGATGAGGTGCGCATTGCACCTACTCTTGTCGAATATAGCGATGAGATGTATACTCGACAGCGCGAGCTAAAAAAATTTCTTATGAAAAATATGTATAAACATCATTTGGTAATGCAACTACGCTTTAAAGCTAGCAATATTATTCGTTCATTGTTTAATGCTTATGTTAGCGACTATATGCTGTTGCCGGAACAATATCAAACGCGCATTGATAAAGATGGCCTGTATAGAGTGGTTGGAGATTATATTTCTGGTATGACTGATCGTTATGCTTTTCGGCAATATAATCGATTATTTGCGGTTGAGATGGTATAGAGTCTGTTCAAAATCTTACAATGTATTATTAAAAAGATTAAAGAGTAACATATCGGATGGTAACAGTTAAAACAAAATTTACTGATGTGGCTTCTTGGTTGAGCATTTATCGTCAGAGTTTTAGTGCAGCGGAAACTCAGCAATTTGAGGCGGCAATTAAGTTGGCTCAGAAATATTATCAGGGAAATAAATTTTATCCGACTAATGTTGATTTACTAATGCATGCTTTAACTTGTGCTTCTACAGTTGCGAATCTTAATTTATATTTTGATGCGGTTGTTGCTACAATTTTATTTGATTTGCCTAGATTTTCCTCCAAATGGAGAGAAGAAATAGCAGCAATTAACAGTAGCGTTATTGAATTAGTTGATGGAATTAATCGAGTTACCCAAATTCGTAAAATTGGTACTTTGGCTGATGTTGAAAATGAGGAGGAGCGGCGCGAACAGTTAGAGGTTATGCGCAAAATGCTGCTGGCGATGGCTAGCGATATTCGGGTTGTATTAATTGTTCTGGTTGGGCGCGGAGAATTAATGCTCAATTTGAAATCATGTAAAGACCATGAGATACAGCAAAAAATTGCTACTGAGACAGTTGAAATATTTTCCCCACTGGCTAATCGGCTTGGAGTTTGGCAGATTAAATGGGAGTTGGAAGATTTATCATTTAAATATTTGCATCCAGAGCAGTATCGCAAAATTGCCAAACTGTTGGATGAAACCCGGGAAGAGCGCTTAGAATATATTGAGCATATTAAAGAATTTCTATCTGAGCAGATGGAGCAAAGCGGTATTAACGATTATCAAGTAACTGGAAGGGCAAAGCACATCTATTCTATATGGAAGAAGATGAAAAAAAAGAACTATGATTTTGAGGATCTGTATGATATTCGGGCGGTTAGAGTGTTAGTGCCAGAAATCCGTGATTGTTATACCGTGCTTGGGATTGTGCATACTAAGTATTCTCCGATACCTGGTGAATTTGATGATTATATATCTAATCCTAAACCAAATAATTACCAAAGCCTGCACACTTGTGTAATAGGCCCGGAGCGTAAGGTGGTTGAAATCCAGATTCGGACTTTTGCCATGCATGATGATGCTGAATATGGGGTAGCAGCACATTGGCGATATAAAGAGTTAGGCGAAAAAGGCGCTAAGAGCAGTCCAGAGTTTGCTGAAAAATTGGCTTGGATTCGCCAAATACTTGACTGGCGCGAAGACTTAACTGACAGAAAAGACATTACTAATATTTTTAAAAATGAAATATTTAATGATACCATTTATGTGGTAACACCTAATGGTAGGGTGATATCCTTACCCAAGGGTTCTACCCCGATTGATTTTGCTTACCATGTGCATAGCGATATTGGGCATAAATGTCGTGGGGCTAAGGTTGATGGTCAGATTGTACCGCTATCTACACCATTATCCAATGGTCAAAGGGTCGAGATTTTAACTGTCAAGGAAGGCGGCCCAAGCATTAATTGGCTGCATGATGGTTTGGTAAAAAGTTCTAGAGCTATTAGTCACATAAGACGGCATATACGCAATCAAAATTTTGAAGAGTTTTTAGCTGCTGGTTCAGAAATTTTTGAGCGTGAATTATCTAAATTTACCGCTAGTATTCGCCCAGAAGTAGATGAAATTGTTGCCCAGCTTGGTTATGATAATGATAAAAATATTCGCATTGATTTGGGGCGTGGAGATTTAGAGCCTACTCGAATTAGAGATGCAATTCAAAAAATAATTAGTAAGCGCTCCCTAAATAATCAAGCAAATTCGGATTTGACGGCTGAAGATATAGTATTAGTGAAGACTAATGAAAATAAGGCTGTTGGCAAGCATTTATCCGGTATTTTAGTGGACGGAGTATCGGGCATAGTCACTCATTTAGCTAAATGTTGTAAACCATTGCCAGGTGATATCATTGTCGGGTTTATTACTCAAGGCAAGGGGGTAGCCATTCACCGGACAACTTGTAGTGAATTAAAACGCCAAGCTAAGCTGGTTCCCAATAAAGTAGTGCCGGTTAGTTGGGGGACTATGGCGTTAAGCAGTGGTGTATTTAATGCTGATATAGAAGTCATAGCTAATGACAGGTCAGCATTGCTTAGAGACCTGACGGATTTATTTGCTCAAGAAAAATTATCAATTGCTGGGCTTAGAACGACATGCAAAAACAATAAAGCCCATATGATATTTACACTGCAGATTAAGGGTGCTGAATTTAATTTTGCGTGGTTAATTAATAAAATTTTTGCAGTTGATGGAGTGATTGAAGTTATGCGTAAGTAGTTTGGTGAGCAATATATATCCAGCGTTACTAACTATTCGTAAGTGAAGGCTGGAGTTTTTTAATATTTGGAGTACATATCTTATTGTTTTTATGTTTTGTACATCAAATAATTATTTCTGATAGCATCATCTTGGGAAAAATTTGTGGGCTATTTAATGCCAAGGTGAAAAATACATAAATTAGTTATAATTTGTGTAGAAAAGTGATTTTTATAGAAAGTAGTTTGATAATATGTTTGGCTCTCGTGACACTGTGGATAAAGTTGGTTCTGGTAATGTAAATGGTTTTGGTAATGCAAATAAAAATGTGAAACAACAAATTGATTTAACTAGTTTCAAGTTATTTAGGCATCCTCATGAATCAGGTGAATTAAATTTAAGAATTACTAATATGTTTTCATTCCTTAGTAGACACGGAGGTGTTTCAGATATACCATTTATGAATCAATTGAAATATGATCTGTCTCAATTAAAAGATGATGAGAAAAATTTATACTTAAAATTAGTTATAAAATTATCTGATATCAATCAATGGGAGAATGCTAAAATAACGTTTCAGAAAGAGTTGACTCCAACACAAAGCTCGCATGTAGTTGTTAATTCTGAATGTGCAAATGAAAAATTTGATCTATTTTTTGATGAAATTAATAATACATTGGACTGTTACAAAAATTTAGACCCGTATAGCCAAATTAATGTTAGAGTTATCAATATGTTTTTATTGATTAATAAATTGAAAAATGAGCCAAGTTTATCTCTTGAAGAGCAGATAAAGGGTGATTTACTGAAATTAGAAAATACTGTGGAAAAGTATTTGTATTTGAGGTTAGCGTTAAAATTATGTGAAGCAAATAATTTTGAGCAAACTAAACGATTTTTTTTAGACAAGCTTGATCTTCTAAGAGATGAGTTACACGCTTCCAGCAGTGCGATACTTGCAATAGATTTTAATCCCAAGTTAAATCAAATTTATAATGATATTTATACGTATACACACCAAGATAATCAGCAGCCTGCGTCTAATGAAATATCTTTAGCAGAAAGGTTGAGGCAGAGATTTTTTGAGGAATCAACTAAGAATAACAATCAACAAATTTCTCATGGTGTGTATCCTTCTTATTCATGTGATTATACCAGTCTATCATTTTCTTCTGCGTCACCATTTTTTTCACACTATAAGGGTATATCTAGTGTTGTGTCGGATGAAACAACTACGACAACGACTACAACGTCCGCTACAACATCCCTTTCTTCTTTGGGAAATGGTACAAATAATTTTAATTTAGAATTAAGAGAAAGAAGCTGGCCAGTTGCAAATGGGTTGTTAAGTAGAAAAAGTGGGTCAATGAATGATCAACAAATATTGCAGGTTAATGATTTAGTTAATGATATGGTATTGGTGATTATAGAAATGGCTAAAGGTATTAATGAAGATTGTATTATAATAGATAATAAGCTTCAAAGTCATATGAATATATTAAAGTATAATCGTAGCAAGTGTTTATATTTAGCATTAATGCTAAAGATATGTGATGATAACAAATGGGATAACATCAGAAATATATTTGAGTTAAAACTTGATCAAGTATCAGGGAGTAGACTAGAAACAGAGCCATCAGCCAAGGAATTATGGGGTGATGAAGGGTTTAATCTGCAGTATAATGAAATTTATGATAAAATATCAAGTCGTAACAATGAATACAGCAATATTGATAATGAATCTGTTGGTTTAAACCAACGTAAAAGATCTTCGGCAACACAAGATGGCGAATGTTTAGCGGTTTTGTCTTCAGAGGACTTTTCTACACAGTCTAGTTGTTTAACACCTGGGTGGCAAGTTGTTTTAACATCTGATTTTTATTTGCCTCAAGATAGATATCCAAATACTGATTCGTCAACAAGCAACAAAAGGGCGAGAAGAGATTTTTCTTCCAGGAATGA
>JAUPUP010000048.1 GCA_030917485.1 Pseudomonadota bacterium | reverse complement strand
TTATTGATTGTTTTTTTACTTGTTAAAGATCTATTTTTACTCGTGAACCTAACAGCGCCTAGCGCTTTTACTTACATTCACCAGCCCGCCTTTTCTTAAAGCGAGAACGGTATTATATACACAGCACAATTATATTGTCAAAATTATTTCCCGAATATTTTACACTAACCTGATAATCAGTTGTTTTAATAGGTTTTTAATTTTTTACAAATTTCTGATCAACATTAAAAAAGCCAGATTTATTTAAAAACCTAGCTTTAAAAACAAGATATGTGGATAACAATTTAATTAACTGAATTGGCAGCCTGTTTATCTGTACACTGGTAATATTCATCTTCTGCATTAACCAGACAGATTGCTTCTATTCCAAGACATTCTGCATCAGGGAGACCTCTCGGCTGAATCATGCAGGCTCCTCCACCAACAACACATCTTTCCACGTGTTCCTGATACTGTTCCTCACATGTTAAATCCTGCACATTATCTGCTGCAAAAATCTGAACACTTAACACCAAACCCGACATAACTAACAATAGTTTTTTCATAACCTAATTTCTAATAAATAATTTTCTTTAAAATGCCTACAACATAATACATAAGCACACCTATAATCACAGAACATAATTGTAAACTATGCATAGCTCAAATTATAACCTACAATTTTTGCAGATAGTTATATTACCACTACCACCTATACATTATTGACTACCTCAAACAGCTAAGGTAGGTGCTTTCTGTAAAATAGGAATTCATACTTTGCCTACGGAAGCTTTGTTATTTACAGGTAAATCACAAATTAGTAAGATTATAGCCGCCATTCTGCGTATACATTGTTTCATTCTGGTTACCGTTAAAACCCTCATCAGTTACTAAATTACCATAATTAGAAAATGCAGATACCGCAATATCAAACTCAATCTCATCTGGATCATTTATTGTATAACCCAAATTACGCACCGCCTCTGTCAAATCCAGCAATTGTGAATAACTTGAAATACGAGGACTATTGTTACTGACATACTCTAACAAGCTATTCTTGATATCTATTCTATCCATATCAGCAGTATTAGCGCCAATCCTAACCCAGTAATCAAATTTCTCCGCTTCATTTTGTGCCACAAAAACTTGCTTATCAAATAAAGCCTTATTAAACTCAGTTTCAGTAGGGAGCAAAATTTGGTAACCTGAGTTATTTATAACTTGAACAAAATCAAGAAATTGTGAATAATTTGAAATATTGTGCTCATTGGTTTCACAAATAAAAGTTAATAACTTAGTTTTATTATCATTTTGACCACTAAAATTAAAATCCATATTTGCTGCCCATGATATAAACTGATCCGCAGCCTGTCGTGGTGAAAACATCGCCCCCATCAGAGCTCGCTCAAATTCATCTTTAGTCGGCAGCTCAATTGTTGTGTGACCTCGACTATGCATTTTTCGCATCAAGTTGAGCAATTTTTTATAATCCGAAAGACCGTGATTACCTGCCTCATCTCGAATAAAATTCAATACAGACACCGTATCGCCATCCATGCTAAGTGGTTGAGTTTGCAACCACTGCTCAAAACAATCTAGATCCCTTCCTGCATCACTCCCTGCGCCTTCACCATCACAACCGTTTTTAATCAACTCCATAAAATCTTTGCCTGATTTATCGAGATCCAAATTAACTGGATATTCATTAGATAATGAATTACCCGCACCTTGAGAATCAACCGAATTCTTAGTAAAAGACTTCATAATTTTAATCCCTAAAACATATATACCACTTCGTCTTTGGTTTACTTGCGAAGCTAAAGCTGGACTTTGAGTATAGTTTTCAACCACTGCATTATTGAGCAATTTCTGCAATATTTCCATTCGCTGACTGAACCACCACCCTCTTGCCATCAGACCACGGGTAAGAAATACCACCCCTTAAATTTGAATGAACTCTGGCAACCAGTTTTCCATCATTACGATTAAATAAATTAATATACCCTTCACTATCAATAACTAAGATATTATTATTTAGAAATACTGGAATACCCAAGTTCCTATATTGAAGGTCATTATTTGCCCACACCACAGCGCCAGTATTTTTATCATATGCAGACACCACCCCATCCTGACTCACACTATAAGTATTTTGCTCATCAATCAACACTCCATAACTAGTGCTAAATTTTTTACCCCAAATTATATTGCTGCTAATAGCGTCTAAACAGGCAAGTTTACCATTAAAGGTGGCCACACAAATCTGTTTATCATTTATCACTGGCCGCACTGAAACATCCGTCAATTTATCCAAATCCGTAGCACCCTCTGGAATCGCAACATAATTCTCCCAAATTGGCACCCCAGTATTAAGGTTTAATAAAGCTAATCTACCTCCAGGCTGACCAATTAACACTACGTCTCTACCGAGAACCTGAAAGGTATTATAAACCCGCAACGTCAAAGGCGGTGATGGCTTTTGATACACCCACAGCAAACTGCCGCTATCAGCATTATAGGCAAGCACTCCAGCGTCATTAGTGCGCACAACAATAATGTCCCCACCAACTTGCGGCGCTTCAACTGCAATGGTTGGTAATTGTGCCTGCCAATTAATTTTTCCGTGCACCTTATCAATTGATAGTAAATAACCATCCATTGTAGTTACAAAAATAGAATTCGAAGTAACAGCCGTTCCACTTGAAAATTTACGCTTATAATAAAAACTATTGATAATCGTCCCGTCAGTTTGATCAATTCTAAATATTTCGCCAGAACCATCCGCAGTAAAAATTGTGTGGTTATCTACTACTGGCACAAAGCTGCCCGCCATACTACTCTGTAGATCATTATCGTCCCATACCACCGCTATGTTTTCCACATGCTCTATCTCTGGCACCGGTTTTGGCTTTGGTTCATTACTGCTAGAACAAGCACATATAAAAAATGCCAGAATCAAAAGTAAACTGGCATAGCATAGACGATTGAGACCATATATCACTGCATATATTACCATAACAAATACTAATTTAAGTATTAATTTAAACCTAAAAACCTAGACATAATATTCAACAACTAATGCCACAAACAAACTTTAGAAACATAATACGCCTAATTACCACCCAACACATCTAATCGTAGTTGAACTTCTTGTGCAACGTTTGAATCTTGACCGGCTTTTTGCAAAGCCTCTTTATACGCATCGCGCGCTCTATTTAAATCACCCTTAGCCACATATAAATCTCCGCGCTTCATATAATATATTACATCAAATGCTGAATCATGCGGCTGTTGCAATTGCTTTAATGCCTTATCAAATTTTTGTTCATCAATTAATATATCGGCAATCCTCACCCGAGCAACATTGACCAATCCCTGATCTTTAGAGTTATCAATAAGCCAATTAAGCAAATTAGCTGCAATATCTAATTTATGTTCTTTCCATGCTGCCTCAGCGCTTTGCATACTAGCCATAGAGCTATACTCAGTAACAGCATACTTACTCTGCAATTCTTGAGTAAACTTTAGCATTTTGTCTAAATCATGGCCGCCTGCTGCAACTTCGGTAAATTGAGTGTAAATTTCTGCAGCAGCAGATGATTGATTGTTTTTATACATATTCCAGCCCACATTAACCATATAAGCCACAATAGCCACCACAACTAAACCAACTATATACTTGCCACCTTTTTGCCAAAAATATTTTAAATTACTAAGCTGTTCTTGTTCATGTAAGTCAAAATGCGCCATGCTTTTTCCTTTATTATTATTCTTTACTATTTCTTCTTTTTACTATTTTTTTGTTATACGATTTAAATAACTATCCAAATAATTCACTAAATTATCCACCGGTACAGCCTCCTGATGCTGTTCTTCCATGAATTTTACCATAACTTGCTTATTCACAACCTCAGTTTCACCAATAATTAAACATACTCTACTGTTTAATCCAGCAGCTCGCTTTAACTGTGACTTAAAACTACTATCTCCCAAATTTTGTATAACATGGTATCCATTTTGACGTAAAAGCATTGCTGCTTTAAACGACAAACTTTGCGTATTAGCGCCATAATTAGCAACAAACACCTCAACGCCAGGCTTTAATGGAATTTTATTCAATTCCTGTAGCGTTAATAAAACTCGTTCTATTCCAATGGCAAACCCAATCGCATAGTTTGGCTTTCCGCCTAATTCTTCGATCAATGGATCATAACGCCCACCAGCAGCTAGAGTTCCTTGCGCCCCCAAACTCGCGCTCACCCACTCAAACACGGATAAATTATAATAATCCAACCCCCTAACCAGGCGCGGATTTTCTACAAATTTAATCCCCAAATTGGTTAAATTGCACTTCCATTGCGTATAATGTTCTAACGATTCATCTCCTAAATGATCTATCAACTTAGGCGCATCTAAAACTAAATTTTGCATGGCAGGATTTTTAGTATCTAAGATACGCAGCGGGTTTTTATGCAGGCGACGACGCGCATCCTCATCCAATATATCTAAATGCTGCTCAAAATATTTAATTAAGTTTTCTCTGTGCAGAGCACGTTCAATCTTATTACCTAAACAATTAATCTGCAACTCTACATCATTGGCACTTATACCCAACCTATGCCACAAATCTTGCTGCATCAAAATTATTTCACTATCAATGTCCGGACCCTTAAACCCAAGAGCTTCAACCCCAAGTTGATAAAATTGTCGATACCGTCCCTTTTGTGGTCGCTCATGACGAAACATTTGACCAATATACCATAGTTTTTGAGTCGAATTATACAATAAATTATGCTCAATCACTGCCCTGAGCGTACCCGCAGTGCCCTCAGGGCGTAAAGTTAAGTTGTCACCATTCAGACTGTCCGTAAAAGTGTACATTTCTTTTTCAACAATATCAGTGATTTCACCGATTGAGCGAATAAATAACCGTGTATCTTCAACAATAGGCGTTCTGATATTTTCGTAACCATAACTTGCCAACCATACTCTAAATTGCTCTTCTAACCAGAGCCAATTATATGAATGCTCTGGTAAAATATCGTTCATTCCTTTAACTGCATTAATTTTTTGCATTTTTAAACTCAAACACCCTTACAACTAAAATACACTCAAAGCTGTTAATATAACATATTATGAGATCTAGTACGTGGTTTTAAATAATCTTCTAAAAATGACTCTAAGTAATTGCTTAAATGATATATTATCCACAATCTCAAAAATTACTGGTATTACTAATAAACTAAGCAGGGTCGAAGTTATTAACCCAGCAATTACCGTAACCGCCATAGGCACCTTAAAACTTGAATTACCTCCGCTGCCCTCTAAGCCAAACGCAATCGGAATCATGCCAGCAATCATGGCAATTGTAGTCATAATAATCGGGCGTGAGCGTTTCTTACACGCTTCAATTATTGCCTCATGTCGACTATGCCCATCCCTAATTGCCATTAAAATATAGTCAACCAGTAAAATCGAGTTTTTAGTAACTATCCCCATCAACATTAAAATTCCAATTAGTGATGACATAGAGAAACTATACCCGAACAATACCATACCACCGACAGCCCCACTAATTGCCAAAGGCAGCGCCGCTAAAATAGTAATTGGCTGCTTAAAATCATTAAACAATAAAACTAACACAAAAAACACGCAAATAACGCCAGTCACCATGGCTAAAATAAAATTACCAAACATCTCATGCATACGTTCAATATCTCCCGATAAA
>JAUPUP010000004.1 GCA_030917485.1 Pseudomonadota bacterium | reverse complement strand
ACGTGGCACCATTAATTTGTGTGGCTTAATTTCTACCAATAACCCGGCAGATTCTAAATCGGCAATAATTTGTTTTCTTGCCGCAAAACGCTCTAAACCCTGATACTGTTGTGGCGCTTCCTGGTTAATATGCCCATCTAAAGTTAAGATATTAATTACAGGTAAATTATGTCGCCGACCAATTTCATAATCATTAAAATCATGCCCAGGAGTAATTTTTACACAACCAGTACCAAATTCTATATCCACATAATCATCAGCTATTATTGGAATTTCACGATTCTGTAGCGGCAGAATCAACATTTTACCCACTAAATGCTTATATCGTTCATCTTTAGGGTTAACTGCAACAGCAACATCTCCCAGTATAGTTTCTGGGCGAGTAGTTGCCACAACCACTGATTCACCGCCACTCCAATCACTCCCGCTAATGCCACTGATACTATTAACACCATCGCTATCTTTGACGAGGTAACGGATAAGCCATAAATGTCCATTTTCTTCATGAGATTCTACTTCTAGATCAGACACTGCAGTTTGTAGTTTAACATCCCAATTCACCAAGCGTTTACCGCGATAAATATAGCCCTTCTCATGCAACCTAACAAATACTTCGGTAACGGCATGCGACAACTCTTCATCCATAGTAAAGCATTCTTTAGACCAATCACACGAATCACCCAGTCTACGCATTTGACGCGTTATGGTATCACCCGAATTTTGCTTCCACTGCCATACTCGTTCAACAAATTGATCACGCCCCAAATCATGGCGAGATATATTACACATATCAAGCTGTCGCTCCACCACAATTTGTGTTGCAATACCTGCATGGTCAGTGCCAGGCTGCCACAGGGTATTGAATCCTTTCATCCGGTGGTATCGAGTTAATATATCCATTAAAGCATGTTGAAACCCGTGCCCCATATGCAGTGTTCCAGTAACATTGGGCGGAGGCATAAAGATACTATAGCTTGGAGCACCAGATTTCATAGTACTCTTGAAGTAACCCGACTTTTCCCAAATTGGATACCATTTTGCTTCTATTTCATTAGGAGTATACGCTTTTGTCAATTCCACTTACTAATGTTCCTCTTAGATATCAAATCAATAAAAATCAAGCGCGCCAAAGTCACGATTATACCACACACCCATTAAACTTATGGCTGCCCTGTAGTTTAACAAGCAAAAAAGCCTTCAGTTGATTGAAGGCTTTCTCAATATTTTTTCATATTTCTTTGATGCAGAAGATACGTATAAAATATACATAAAATAAATACATTTATTAACAGATATATACGCTATAGCTTTTGAATACCCCACCATTCTTTATGAAATTTGCAATTTATGTGACGGCACATTAACCGTTTCAGTTGCTATTTCATAATTATTTTGGCGCGTAAAAGTACCTAAGTCATTAAACCTTACACCATAAGCTTGCATAAATTCAAAACTTTGTTTTCGGATTAAATGACGTAAATAAAACGGTTGTGGCACCCATATATGATGAATTGAGTGAGTTTCTCCAAAAAAACAGCAAAATAGTTGGAATGGTAAAAAATACCAATGAGTTAAAACCTGTGTTTGTTTGAGCACTGAATCAACACCTTTAAAGTAATGAATGCTTGATGTGATAAACAACAATGAAAACGAACGGAGTAATGCTGGAGCCACATAAACCACCATAAGAAAATTTATGACGCCTATATGCGAACCAATTAAAGCAACCGCTTGAAAGTTGGTTTTGAACACATCATTAACTGCACTGACCCCATAATAGTATGCCCAACATAGCCAGATTACGGTAAAAATCGCATGCATTGGAAACAATGCAAAGACTATTAAATGTGGCTTAAACGCTTTCGATTCACGTTTTAATTTACCAAATTGAGTGACACAAAAAGCATGATCAATCATTACCAAAAATCTGGTTAAAGTATAGGGTAACCCATTTCCAATTAAACGCTCTTCAATATCCTCTTGGGTGCCTGAATGTATATGATGATGCAGGTGAATTTTTTTTCTTACCCAAGGGTTTACTGTATTAGGTTTAAACAGCCAACAATACATTAATAACGCGTTGTTCATAAATTTATTATTGCTGAAATATTGCATATGAAATGTATCGTGTTCTAATTCATGCATGAATGAACAGAAGAATGCATTTAATACAATAGTCAGCACCATTGGCAAATACCCATAAAAATATAATGTACTTGAGGCAAGGAATGCTCCGGATGCAGATAATGCAATCAACACCCCAATCAAACTTTGATATTTCAAAAAGGGGTGTCGCTGTCTGATACCATTATCTAATTGCATTATTTTTGCCCTTAGTGATTGAACAGCGTAACTATCTGTTTTCATGTGGTTCTCCTTATTTTCAAAAAATAAACCATCTTAACGCAAATATTTCAACCCATTTTGGTTTTTGGTGAGATGCTGGCAGCGAAGTCTGCAAGTTAGGAAATATACCCATATGTAAAACATCAACCTCAACAATCAAAATGATGATGCTAAAACACCAGCTATCGTCATTAATTAGCATCTATAATATTCTACCATAAAATCTGTGTGTAGATGAGTATTTTTTAAAATCAATAGATCAATAGGGTATCTTGTAAAATAAGGTACGACACAATAATTCATATATACTCTTCGTCTTTGGTTTACTTGCGAAGCTAAAGCCGGACTTTGTCACAATATTTTATAAATTGCCCCTCATGTACCAATCTGTACATGGTGGGACTAGTCGGGACTCGTCGGGACGCGTCCCCGTCGCAATTTATTGCAACATTCCTAGTCCAACATTCAAATACTTTGAGTATAGATTTACACGTTACAGTATAATTATGTTAAAATCCATTCACATGCTTATACAATAAAAGCATTGGTGCATCACGTAATGCAGCTTGGCAGACATCATGATGTTGGAAGCGTTTCACCCAAATCCACAACTTCAAGCTTTAGCTAAATAGGGGTAGTTCGCATAAACGGTGAATAGTTCACATATAATTTAATCTATTACTTAGTGAGCGGTATTTTAATGCAAATACAAAAATCTATTGAAACTCATTGGTACTACAAAAATAATCCATTTCTAAATTTGTGGTTGTCTCCGTTTAGTCTATTATTTTTTCTAATTTCTATTATTAGAAAAACTCTATATAGAGTAAGAATATTTAAAAGCTTTAAATTACCAGTACCGGTAGTAATCATAGGTAATATCAGCGTTGGTGGTGCAGGCAAGACCCCTTTAACTAAATATCTGGCACAAGAATTAACCAATTTAGGATTTTCGGTGGGCGTCATACTGCGTGGATACAAAAGCCAAATTAAAGGCACTCACATAGTATTATCTAGTGACGATAGCAAGCTAGTTGGTGATGAAGCATTAGTATACGCTAAAAACAATATTCGAGTGGCTATTGGCATAGATCGTTATTTAGCGGGGGTAACATTATTAAAAAAACATCCTGACATCCAGATTATACTTGCTGATGATGGCTTACAGCACTATAAGTTACAGCGAGATTATGAAATTGCAGTTATTGATAGCACACGGATGCTCGGCAACCGTTTTGTGCTGCCCATGGGACCGCTGAGAGAAATGTGTTGTCGATTAAAATCCGTTAATGCCGTGGTTATAAATGGTAAAATACCCCCACTAAATGATGGAGTTGGCATACACACACCGGGACTAATTGTAGAACAAAAATTAGTACTTGAAAAAATATTCAACCTAAAAACCGAAGGACAAATAACCGCCATTACCCAGCTAAGCAACAAAAAAATAGCAGCTATTGCTGCCATTGGTAATCCGCAACGATTTTTTGATTTTTTGACTAATTTAGGTATAAAACTAACTCAAACAATTAGTTTCCCTGATCACCATAGTTATACTGTTGCCGATATTAGAAGTTTATCTAAAAATCATGACATAATATTAGTAACTGAAAAAGATTCAGCAAAATTATATGGAGCAGAATTCAAGGATATAACTAATGTTTTTGTAGTTTTGGTTAAACCACTGCTAGATAACCATAAACTAATTGAGCAACTATGTAATTTAGTAAAATCTAAATAGTGGGATTAAACTGAAAAAGTATCAGCATCTTATTATAAATAAATATTATTTACTGTACAAACAATATTTATAATGATATATTGAAAAATGCTTTGAATTGAATAATACTTTGAGAAAATTTTGTAAAATAAAGGTAGATCATGTTAGATAGAAAGCTCCTTGATATATTAGTTTGTCCATTATGCAAGGCAAAATTAGAAAATGCTAAAAGCGAATTAATTTGTACTAAATGTAAATTAGCTTATCCGATAGATGACGGCATTCCGGTAATGTTAATTGATTCTGCCAGAAAGCTTGATGATGCCAAAAAATGATTTTGTAGTAATAATACCAGCGCGCATAGATTCAAGCCGCTTACCCAATAAAATGATACTTACAATTAACAAAATCCCAATAATTGTGCATACTGCTAGACAAGCATTAAAAAGCATGGCAGGTAAAGTCATTGTTGCTACTGACAATCAAGACATTATGAATATTTGTAAGCAATACGAAATTAACGCAACCATGACCAAGGTTGAACATAATTCTGGGACAGAACGAGTAGCTGAAGTAGTCGAAAAACTTAACTTTACCGATGATCAAATTATTGTAAATGTTCAAGGCGATGAAGCTATGCTAGACTCACATTTAATTGATCAATTAGCCGAGTTTATAGCGCTTAAAAAAACAGAAGCAGCAACTCTAGCACACCCGATTTGCAATGAAGATGAAGTATTCAATCCGCATGTAGTAAAGGTAGTGCTTAACCATTTAGGGAATGCTTTATATTTTTCACGCGCACCTATTCCTTATTATCGTGACGGATTCATAAATCGGAATGAATTTAAGCTGCCGAACAACCTAAATATATTACGACATATCGGCATCTATGCGTTTACTGCAAAATTTCTTAAGCAATATAACCAAATGGCGCACTGCGCCATTGAAAATATAGAGCGGCTGGAACAACTGCGCATGCTATATAACGGACATAATATTGCAGTATTAGAAACTAATACTATACCTGAGACAGGGATTGACACACTAGAAGATTTGCAGCGAGCGCGGCAAATCATGAGTGATAATCACAACCAATTAAAAGAAAACGATTAGCAACCAAAATTAATGATTAATGAAATAATTAAGTTGCTATTAATTATTTATTAGCTATTTAATGATTTTAATTTTTAATGAGTTGCTGCTTAAATAATAAATTTATACAAAATATTACGGAACAATAGTTATTATGCAACAATGTGATTTACAACCTAATCTAGAAACGAATGAAGATTTAAACAATTTAAGTTTAATCAGCGAAAACTTAAATGATAAACTAAAAGTTATTGAAGTATCTGGAATAGATAGTCAAAAATTTTTGCAAGGACAGCTAACCAATGATATAAATGAACTAGATAGTAAACCATTTCAACTATCCGCACATTTAACTAATAAAGGACGAATGCTGGCAAGTTTTATCATCACTAAAGTAGCTAATGATAGCTACTACCTAATTACAACAAGTGAAATAATTGACCAAATAACTGCTAAATTAAAAATGTTTGTATTACGCTCCAAAGTAACTATCAGTATAATCCCAACTGAAATTATACTTAAATTTAACAACAACAATAATAGCAATAAAACCGCTAATATTGATAAAATTATTAACAGCAGCGGACAGAACATTCATAGCATTGAAATTTGCCATAATTATTTTTTAACTATTTGTAATATGAGTAAGCTAGGCAAAGAGATTAATAGCTGCATGATAGAAAATACTACCGAAACAGTTCAACCAAATTTGTGGAAAAAACTGTTAATTGAGCGCGGTATTCCGATGATTTATACTAGTACTCAAGATATATTTATTCCACAACACGTAAATTTTGACTTAATTGATGGCGTAAATTTCAAAAAAGGCTGTTATACCGGACAGGAAATTGTTGCTAGAACTCATTACTTAGGTAAAGTAAAGCGTAGAATGTTTAATTTTACAAGCGCATTTGCAGCAGCGATTGGTCAAAAAGTAGTCAGTCCTAAACTAGATAATCAAGAAATTGGGGTTATTATTGAAATATTAAAACAAGAAGATGACGCATATACCGGACTAATATCCATACAATTAGATTGTATTGACAGCGCTTTTTTAGATATACAAAATCAACAACCCATTACTATATATCAAATTAAAGATTAAATTATGGCTTAACTTCAAAATTGGCTAAATAAAATACAACTAAATATACTATTGCTCTACAATAAATATATATACATATTAAATTTTATATATGCTATACTGAATTGGGAATTAAAAGTTGTACGCACTTCGACAATTCAAATTTCTTGGTTCTTTTAATTTTATATTTCATAAACTTAAGAACTAGTCGCAAGTCTTTGTTTTTATATTATTTGTAAAAATGAAGACAGTTGCAAGTTTAGGAGAGAGTAAATGAGTGTTTTTAACAACAAAAATAATTCACAGGACAAATCTGCTTTAACACAACAAGATAAAAATTCGGAACATGGTAAATCTGAGGTAAAGGAACCTGTAACTACCGATATAAACAAACCTAAGGCTCATGAAGAAAAAACTCATGATAACCACCACCAAGCCAAGCCTGACCTAGAAAGCAACAAGGCTGCTGTTACAGACCCTGTACATCATAATAAAGATTCTGTTACTAAACAATAGGTTTATTAATAAATAATCTATAATAACCAGATGACAATGGTTATTTAATTACTGCTTAGTCTTTATTGCTAAGCAGTAAGCTGCGCAGGTGGTGATGCTTTCTTTAATTTAGTGTTTCTTTTAAATGAATATAAAATTTTTTAGGAGCGTGATCTAATGAGGTCTGTATATAAAATTGCTACCATAATGTTTTCAACAATTTTAACAACCGCATACTCTCAAACCGTATACGACAATGGAACAAATATATTATGGACGGCTGTATTTGAAAATTCTGTTCCTCAATCGTCGAAAGTCAGTCAAGCTTTTTGTGATACTCATACCCCTTCAATAATCTCTACTACCATCCAAACAATAACTAGTGAATCTGGTACAACTGCATCCAATGGTGTAAACATTCGCTATATTTCATATGATAGCAAAACAGTTAATGGTCTACATTTCAATGTAGTTCATGGTGAATTAAGTGGACAAGACAGCAGCAATAAGCCCTGGAAACACCAAATAAAGCTTTATGAGCAAACTTTAGAAGAGGTCGGAAAAACATACACCGTATGGAGCACGCCTTACTGTAAAGGCATTTTTACGGGTTATCCTACAGTTCTCCCCACATCTACAACACTACAACATAAGTAAAATATGCAAAAAATAAAATTCGCGGACGTCGTGTACTATCACGTTTTAAATTCCAACGCGTTTGAAATAATTTCCAGGCAACCTGAAAAGCTATAGATGTTTTACCAGTTCCAGTAGCAAGCGTTAATAAAATGCGCTGCTCATTATTAGCAATAGCTTCCAGTGTGTTTTTTACAGCTAGTTCCTGATAATAGCGTATTTGCCAGGTGCCACTTTTATTCTCAAACGGAATATTAGCAAATTTTTCACGCCATTCATTTTGAACAGCAAAAGTTTTATTCCATAACGCATCCGGTGTAAGGTAATTGGCAACTAAACCTTCAGCACCAGTTTTCATACAGATACTATAAATCTCGCGGCCGTTGCTTGAATAGGTAGTTTCTAAATTTAATTTTGCGACATATTGTTTTGCCTGGGCAACACCTTCACCGACTTCTAAATCATCACTCTTGGCTTCAATTACAGCTAGTTTAATACCTTTATAAACCAGTACATAATCTGCAAATAATCTTGTTCCTCTTTTCCCGCCTGCCTGTATTTTTCCAGCAGTAATATAAAAGTCTCTCAAAATTTTTGAACCCTCAATTACTCCCCATCCGCAATCCTTTAATTTCGGGTCTATGAGTTCGGCTCTGGTATCTGCTTCATTCATTTTATTATCTCTAATTGAGTCATATTTAATTCAATTCACCATTAAAAGCCTTTTGCAAGACTGACTTTTTTAGTTTTTCTAAACTGTTTATCTTATGTTGATAAATTATATTTAACTGTTTGATTCTGGCTGAAAGAGTATCCAATTTATTCACTATAGTTTGTTGTTCGGCTAATGACTTTGGATAATAGATAGAAATATCATCAAAACTATAATTATTGATTTGAGGTATTGAAGTTCCATTACTAATATCAGTAAGGTTAATTAGTTGAAACCAGTAAAATAAAAAATTATTATTTATTTTACTACCTGGTATTATTGCCATTGTGTTGAGATCAATAATTGTTGGCTTTATAATTTTTCTTTTCTTATTAGTTGCAATAGCTCCTCCCCT
>JAUPUP010000003.1 GCA_030917485.1 Pseudomonadota bacterium | reverse complement strand
TATTAAAATTGTCCAAACCTTACAATACGCACATGACATATTTTTTGCATCAAAATAAAGTGGTAACGTTAAATATAACAAATACAAGTGGTAAGTTTATAATTATTCAAACAATCAGATAATCAAGAGATTAGGATACAATAAAATCAATTGCAATCAGTTGCTAAATTTTTTATAGAGTCTTGATTATGACAATTCTTATACTAATGGAGTTAAATGATGAAGCCAATTATACCGATGTTTTATTATCCACTTAAAGCTTTATTTGTTGATGATGACAAAGAGCTTTTAAAGGCTTACCATTATCTGGATTTACCCAATAACGTATCAGTTGAACATAATCCGAATCAGGCGGTACAGGAAATTCTAAATAATGTATCAAAAAATATATGTGTTTTTAACGATATTACTGAAAAATCTCACACTGATTCCTTAACTACAAATCAAGAGGCTATACTAAGTTTTACTTTTGCCAGTATTAAAGAGTTAATATGTGATCAAGATAAATATAATAAGTATGGAATTTTGGTAACAGACTATCAAATGGGGATTATGAATGGCATAAAATTATGTGAGCATATTGGTGAGTTAGATATCATTAAAATACTTTTGACTGGGGAGTACAACCCGTTGAATGCAGTATCTGCATTAAATAATAACACTATAGATTACTTTTTACAAAAGGGCAAACCAACAACAACTAATGAATTAATAGAAAGTATTCGAGAATTACAATTAAAATATTTTAAAAACATTGCTCAAAACTTCCTAAATATGACTGATAATAAACTTAGTTTCTTAGCTGACAAAGCTTTTGCAAGGTTAGTAAACGACTTAATCAAAGAAAATAATATTACAGAATATTATCTATTAAATAATACTGGATGTTTTCTAATGATGGGGGATGGAAATATATTTGTGCTGAACATTTTTACGGATATAGATTTAGATATATTCTGTGATATGTATTCACATATAGCTACAGATCTAACTCGTTCAGTCAGACTACGGCAGCTTGTTCCAAATTTTGAGTTGCCTAGCTCACAAAATTTGACTGAATATTTTTATCCTTGTAAAAAATTTGGTAAATATTATTTTAACTTTTCTGAACTAAAAAATCTAAATATATTAAAGGTGGGTAAATAATGAATTATGATATTAATCTTGACCAAATTAAAGAATATAACACACATGGCAGATTATTGAATAAAGATAAGGCTGCATTATTAGTAATCGAAATGCAAGAAGTTTTTCGAACGGAAATGCTGCTAATTTCAGAAAAACAAATAATCAATGTTAAAAAATTAATTCATTTTGCTACTACAAACGGTATTCATGTTATTCATATCCGTCATAATGATAGTTCTGATAGTTCAGCGAATATGATCACCTGGTGGGACGGTGATAAAATTGAATATGGCAGTGAAGGGTGGAAGATTGTAAGTGAATTAGACATTACCAATCAAATAATTATTGATAAATCTCAATATAGTGCATTTTTTAATACTAATTTGGATGAAATATTAAAGTCTAACGGTATTACCGATATTATTATAAGTGGGTTAATGGCAAATTGTTGCTGTGACACGACTGCAAGAGACGCCTTCATGCGCGGTTACAACGTATTTTTTGTTAACGATGCAACTTCTACAATCAATGCGGAACTTCATTTAGCTGCGATAAAAAATTTAGCGATTGGTTTTGCTAATGTCGTGAATACTGTTGATTTAATTAATCAAATGTAGGGGTATGCAATACGGATGAAAATAAAATCTATTTTTATGGCTGTGATTGCATTGTTCACAGCTTTTGTATATGCGGACGATGTTAAAACTGTTAATGCTCTAGCCTTTTGGGGTTTTTTAGATGATTCTAAAATAACACAAATAATAGAGAATAAATGTAATGTCAAGTTTTCGCATGATGCTTATTATACTAACTCTGAATTTTTAAATATTTTTAATAAGGCGAAGAAAGATTATGATGTAATGATTTTTTCAAATTTAATCTATGGTAGTGTAAAAGATCAGTTGCCGCAATTTAATAGTAGGTTATGGAAAGCGTCAGATAATTATTATCCATATTTTAAAAACTATTACCTGACGCATGGATATGCACATAACGTAGCATTTTTTACTCATGCAATGGTAGGATTTTTATATAATCCTGCTGTAATTAATATAAAGCAAGAACAAAGTGTATTTGAAATTTTTAAAAATGCAAAAGATAACGATGTTATTTTAGTAGATGACTCAGGTGAAATAGGTAATATGTTAACTGCAGCATATAAAGATAAATATAAGATAAATACTCAAACAAAGCTTACCTATAAAAATTTAAAAAGCTTAACTCAAAATACACATGTTTATATAACTAGTAACTTTAACAAAATTTATGATAGCCCTAAATTTGCATTTGCTTATATATGGTCAGGAGATGCACTGCTATACATTAAAAAATCCCACAAACCTTATAAATTCATAATGCCACTAGATGCTACTTCTGTATGCACTGATTTAGTGGTGCAGATGAAAAATACACCTCAGGCCAAATGTGTTGCACAAGTGCTAGCGTCTCCGTTACTGTTAAAATATTTTGAAAGTGAAACATATTATTTTTCCCCATACTTTAAAAAAGATATAAAAGATAAATCATATGATGAAATTTATAGTCAAGCAAAATCTAATCTGCCACATTATTATATGATTCCACCTGTATATGACTTTGAGAATTACTACAATCTACAATGGGATAGTATTAAATTGAATTATATTGAAAATAATGGCGAGCCTAATTAATAAAAACCTACTAAGGTTTCAGCGCAACATTGCTAATGTAATTAACATTTTCTTGATTATAAGTAGTGTGATTTTTGTGGTTTTCTATTTGTTTATTTATTTTATTGATAGACGAGAGAATATAAATTCTTATAAAGAATTGGTAATGAATACCAATAAGGTACTGCAACTTAATCTATCCACAGAGTTAGTCATTATTGCAAATGATCCTAATTTTATAAGTTACTTAAGAGCTGGAGAAATAACAAGAAAAAAATATTATAACATTATGCGGTGGGCATTTTCGAATCTAGATCATCGCTTAATAAAAGGTGTATCTATAACGGCTAAGGAATCTAATGCGGAGATATTTTCTTATGGAATGAATACCAATTTGTATACTAAATTAGATCTTTGTTATCTTGGTAATCAAATTAATTCAAAGCTCGGAGACTGTAATAATTTTATAGTAATTTATTTTGATAAATCCGAGTATGTTAAACAGCTTCATTATTTGGATAATCGCATTAACCCTGGTACTAAAAATAATAGCTATTTGTATAATCCAATTACTACTAGTTTTGGTATTTTTAATAGTCCCAAACATTCTGTGGTAAATTTAAATTTAGCCATAAATTATGCTAATCAATTACTTCTTTTTATTTCAATTGCGTTTACTTTGCTATTGTTTGCCGTTGTTTTTATATTTAGTCACAGGTATATAAAGTCGATAATTGAAAAAGATATAGTGTTACCAATTAAAAATATTACCGATAGCTTACATGATGGTAAAACACTTTTACTGAAACAAGATGATTTACTGGTTGAATTGAATGAACTAATAGACGTTGTTAATAAATATAACTCTCAACAAATTAATTCAAAATTATATGAGGTAGCAGGAAGTGTAGCGCATGATCTAAATGGTCCAATTAATGGTGTTCGTGCGATTATGCCTAAAATAAAAGCTAATAGCAATAAAACTGTAGAGTTAGACTTGTTGGATAATTATATTAATCGAATTCACTCTATTGCTTCAGATGTTCTAAAGTATTTTAGAGATACTTCTGAGGAGTTTTTAGTGGATGACCTTAATTTACCACGATTTCTTATACTTGAGGATATAATAGATGAGATTATTCAAAGCAATGATAAATGGCTGCAGAATGGGTTTAATTTAATCTTTACAAGGGAAGCTGCTTATTCCTGGATTTATAGTTCTCCTATAAAGCTTTATAGATCATTAGCTAACCTTTTAGACAATGCTTATGAAAGCCTCACTAATCAAATAAAAAATATCACTGTAACCACGTCACATCAAAAAGACAATGTTTTACTAATAATTGAAGATACGGGTTGTGGAATTCCGTCTGGAGATATTCATAATGTTTTATATGGTAAAAGCTTTAAGCATAAAGGTAAGGGACTAGGGTTGTCTTCGGCCTCAGAGTATTTTAGTGCTATTGGCGGCAAGTTAGAAATAGAATCTCAACAAAATACGGGAACAAAAATAATAATCCAGATTCCAAAACTTGTACCTAAATGGTTTACAGATAAGATTTTTTATAATGACAATACCATTTTTATTGTTATTGAGGAAAATGTCGACATACTCGCTCAATTACAAAAGTTATTTTTAAGCATGTATAATAAAAAATTGTACTTTACATGTATAAATTCATTTGAAATGTGGAGGAAAGAAAGCGCTTTAGTTAATGCTGTTCTCGTGATAGGTAGCAATCTCTATAGCAAATTAATAGAGATTAAAGAAATTATTATTGAATCAACTTTACAGATTTTCATTATAACTGAGACAGTTATTAATTATGAAGTACCAATTAACGCTAAAATAATCCCTCCGAAATTATTGGGTAAAATTTTAATAGAGCACCAATAGATTTAGCAAACTGTAATGCTTTGATATGAACAATATATGGACAGAGTATTTCTGGATAATTTATTTAAATCAAATTTCTTGCTCATCAACCTAACCTATCTTACTATTTAAAGATTTTTTATAAATGGATAACCATCTTATTCCTCCGCTGGTATCCAAGATACCAAATATAATGTAGGTAAGACAGGTAAAATATAAATGATAGTGATAGTATAATGGCACTGATATAGTTATAGTGCTGGCAAATAGAAACCAACTTTCAATTTGTTTTAATGCTGCCATATAAGTTGCAGTTATACAAGTTGCAGTTAAGGCTGCATCAACTAAATAATCAGAATCTCCGGTATTTTTTAGAATGAAATAGCAAACTACGCCAATTATAATGGTGGCGGTAGTATATTGAACGGCTTGTTTTTGCGTGACGTGACAAATTTGTTCTAGATTGTTTTGTGTATCGGGTCTAGTCCACTTATACCAACCGTAGATGGATAAGATAATGTAAATAAGTTGCAGCAGCGCACTGCCATATAAATGGGCTAATATAAACTCGTAAGCAAATATGGCAGAACCAATGATGTAAGCAAGCCAAAATAACGGCTTTTGCCACATTTCTAGAAAAATACCAGCAACTGATATGATAAATACGCAAATGTCAAGGATATTCATTGGTAGTTGCAGCTTATTTAGAAAAGTAGTATATTCATATAAAAATAATGAATTTTCTCGTGGGTTGTATTAAAAATTAGGAAATTCGGAGATTATTATAGCACGGTTTTGCAAAATATAGTTTATGTATCAGTGCCTAGGCATGATACAATTCTACTCTGAAATAATATTAATACGAGTATGTATTTTAGGGTAGGGAGTTTGATTATGCCGTCATTTGACGTTGTGTCTGAAGTAAATAAAGTTGAATTAGCTAACAGTTTAGATCAAGTTAATAAAGAATTGGGTACGCGCTTTGATTTTAAGGGTAGTGATGCTAGGGTTGAAAATAAAGATTTAGAGCTTACTATTTTCGCGGATGATGATTTTAAGCTTGGGCAAGTGAAAGAGATTTTGCTGAATAAAATGACTAAGCGTGGAATCGATGCTCGTGTATTGAGTGAAGGTAAAATTGAAAAAATTAGTGGAAATAAGCTTAAAGAGACCATCACTATAGTCAATGGAATTAGTCAAGAGTTGGCTAAGAAAATTGTTAAATTAGTAAAAGATAGCAAAATAAAGGTACAGGCCAGTATTCAGGGTGAGACCGTGCGCATTAGCGGAGCTAAAAAAGATGATTTGCAAGCAACTATGCAATTACTTAAAGCTGATATTACTGAGTTGCCACTGCAGTTTAATAATTTTCGAGATTAAATGAGCTGAGACCAAATTTCGAGATTAAATGAACTCAGACTAAATAAAATTTGAGATTGTGAATGGGGTATTTGCCCTTAAGCGTAGTTATTTCTGGAGCTATTTCTTGATTCAAATACAGGAACTAAACAAATCATTTATTACTAAAAAAAATAAAAAAAGCAGCGTATTAAAAAATATTAATCTTGAAGTAAATGCTGGTGAAATTTTTGGAATTATAGGTAAATCCGGGGCTGGCAAATCTACTTTGATTAAGTGCCTGAATTTGTTGGAACAGCCTGATTCGGGAAGTATTGTAATTGATGGCGTAGATATTACTCGGGTCACTAAGCGTGAGCTGCGTTTAATGCGTCAACAAATCGGAGTGATTTTTCAAGGCTTTAATTTACTTAATTCTAAAACAGTGTATGATAATATTGCTCTTCCTTTGGTATTGCAAGGACATTATTCTCGCGATGAGATAAATGCTCGAGTAAATTCATTGCTGGAATTGGTCGGGTTGACTGCTTTTGCCAAGAAATACCCGCGCAGTTTATCCGGCGGACAAAAGCAGCGGGTTGGAATTGCACGAGCTTTGGCCAATAATCCTAAAATCCTGCTTAGTGATGAGGCCACCTCAGCGCTTGATCCACAAACTACTAATAGTATTCTAGAATTATTACTTGATATTAATCGTCAATTTGGGATAACGGTTATTTTAATTACCCATGAAATTGAGGTGATTAGAAAAATTTGTGATAGAGTTGCAGTTATTGATAACGGTAGCATAATAGAATGTGGCAATACAGTTAATGTTATTCTACATCCACAACATGAACTAACTCGTAAATTGATTATTGAAGAAGAAACTACCAGATATTTAGAGGGGGTTAGTAGTTTTTATAAGTTTGAAAAAAATAATGATAATCATTTGATTTTAATCTCTTTCTTGGGTGTGCAGACTTTTGAGCCGGTGTTGAGCACTATTTCACGTGATAGCGGAGTTATTTTTAGTGTGTTGCGTGGAGAGTTGGGTAGAGTAAAACATACTCCGTTTGGGCAATTACTGGTTGAAATTAAAGGCAGCCAAGCCCAGTTGGCACATTGTTTTGAAACCTTAAACAGTTTTAATCTACATTATGAAGTTATTTACTGATATCGTTGTACTACGTTGTAGTTGCGATCTTGTAGTTGCTATGTTGTAGCAGGTGAGTTTTGGAATTCGCTAATTATGTGTAGTGCTTCCATATAGGGTTTTTCTTGCCAGTTTAACTTCTCGTAAAATTTCTTTTTGGCATTTGATGCTGTGGCCATTCCCTCTAGTATGCAACTTGAGTTGCTCATTCAATAAAAAAGTGAGGGCTGGGGTAGGTGTGTACTATTCTCAACTTATTTATTTGCAAAGCTAAAGTCATAAAAAGACTACCCTTTAAAAATTTTACCATGAGAGTTTGCAGTATAAATATGGTATAATTCATCATCTAGTTTTCTTAAATAATCAAGTATAGTTTGCAATTTAGCAAATTTTTTGGAGCCAAATTCTTGCAAAATAATATTCGAAATTTTTCTATTATTGCTCATATAGACCATGGTAAATCTACCTTGGCAGATCGTTTGATTGAGTTTTGCGGTGGCTTGGATAAGCGCGAGATGAATGCTCAAGTTCTTGATTCAATGGATATTGAGAAGGAGCGCGGTATTACCATTAAAGCTCAAACTGCAGCCCTAACCTATACAGCAGAGGATGGGCAAATCTACCACCTTAATTTAATTGATACTCCCGGGCATGTTGATTTTTCATATGAAGTATCTCGTTCACTTTCTGCTTGTGAAGGGGCGTTATTAGTTGTGGATGCATCTCAAGGGGTTGAGGCGCAAACTGTTGCTAATTGTTATACGGCTACAGAACTTGGGGTTGAGGTATTGCCGGTATTAAACAAAATAGATCTGCCTTCCGCTGAGCCAGACCGTGTATGCCAAGAAATAGAAGATATTATTGGCTTGGATGCATTGGAAGCTGTAATGTGTTCAGCAAAAACCGGTTTGGGAGTTAAGGATGTATTAGAACTTGTTATTAATAAAGTGCCACCGCCTAAAGGGGACATTGCTGCTCCGCTAAAAGCTTTAATTATTGACTCATGGTTTGATAACTACGTTGGCGTAGTTATGCTGGTTCGGGTAGTCGATGGGGTACTAAAGCCTAAAGATAAAATCCGCCTGATGAGCAATCGCGATACATTTTTATGTGAGCAAGTCGGCATATTTACTCCGAAGTCTCTTTCTCAAGCTGAGTTATCTGCGGGGCAGGTCGGTTTTGTAATTGCCGGAATTAAAGAGCTGCAGTCGGCTAAGGTAGGCGATACGATCACATTAGATAATAATCCTGCACCAGCTAGCTTGCCAGGTTTTAAAGAGATTCAACCTAAAGTGTTTGCTGGGTTATACCCGATTGAATCACATGATTATGAGGCGCTGCGTGATTCTTTAGAAAAATTAAAAC
>JAUPUP010000047.1 GCA_030917485.1 Pseudomonadota bacterium | reverse complement strand
AGTCTAAGTCCAACCGGCATCAATTCCGGATCATGAAAATGCACCACATCAGGATTTAATTCAAGCACTCTGTTGTAAATTTTACGGCAGGTGACAAATATGCGGTGTTTGCGGGAAAAAGCCTTACCCACGCTGTATATTTTTATCTGGTCTTTTATTTCATCAGCTAATTCATCAGCAACAATTAGACTAACATCATGTTCATAAGTATAATTTATCTTAGCAATATCAGCGCTTGCATTAGCACCAATATTAGCTAAAGTTCGGCATTCCTTAACAAATATCCGGATATCATAACGCGGATGAACAGAAGTAATATGACATATTTTAAGTATTTTAGCAGCCATTATTTAACACTTTCATATATTTGCATTCATTTCCATTCCACATTCAGTTAAAAATTTGCGAGCTAATAATAAATAATCATGCTGTTTAATTACATAATTATAGCCATTATTTCCCAACCAGTTTAACTCTTCGGCGCTTTGTTTAGACAGCGTCTCTATCGCATGAGTGATTGCTGCAACATCTTCTGCCGGCACTGAAACCCCACAATGCGCATCACGCACTAAATCATTTCCAGCCGTTACCGAATGAATAATTGGCTTCGCTGACAACATATAATCAAATAATTTATTAGGACATATACCAAACCTATAGATGGGCAATTTATTCCAGCCTATATACAATGCATCCATTTGCTTTAGAAAATCTGGTATCTGCATTTTATTGATTGCTGGCATAAAAAACACATTAGTAATATTTTCTGAGGTAATACGTCGCAATAAACTATCTTTTAAGGCGCCATCCCCCACCAAAATAAATGCATTAGCGGGCAACCGTTTAGCGCTGCTCAATACATAATCAAGTGCATTTGCCTCCCCCATGCCACCAGCATAACCAATTAAAAAGGCATATTGCTTTTTTAATTGTAGAATCTGATTTAAATGTTGTTCTGGAATAGCTTCAATATTTGTTTGCCAATCACTAATACTTACCCCATTGGGAATATAAACAAATTTATTTTCATCCATGCCGTGCTCACACATATAATTTTTAGCCTTAGGTAATAAGCTAACCACTTTATCAGCATTTTTATAACCAAAATCTTCGGCTCTTTGCATAAGCCAAATGAAAGGATGCAGACGTGACATCCCGTTTAGCTCAATTGGAGTTAGCGGCCACAAATCATGTATTTCATAAATAAACTTGGCCTTAGTTTTTTTAGCAATTTTGGCTGCAATCTTAGTATCAAACGGATACGTAGACGAAGCAATAACTAAGTCTGGTTTTGCTTGCTGAATTAATTTAGGCATAATTTTTTTTAGGCGGTATAAAAAGGTAAAGATATTAATAACCCGCCTTATCCCATTGCCGTTATATGGTGTGGTTCTGCACCATATATATTTTATCCCGTCAATTATTTCTTCAAGATAGTTTTGCGAGTCTGGGATTAGAATGTTTTTATTCCGAATATGTGAAATATTACTAGCAATAATAGTTACCTTATGCCCAAGTTTCACCCACTCGCGCGCAAGATAATACGGGCGGTATTCCATACCATGATAGATGGAACCAGCGTAATGATTAATGTAGAGTATGTTCATCTTGGGGTTGACCTTTTGTTACATTTTGTGGAAATAGTTTATTGTTATCATCTTTCAGGACGGCACACGCCATGATCTTGTGTTTATGGATAAATTATTGCAATTATTAACATACCAACCTAAATTTTAGCTTACAATAGCAAAGAGCTCTGACACGTGTTTTCCCTGGTTACAAAATATATTATTGGTATTATCTACGAATTTCTTGATTACTACCTATAAAACGACTGATTATAACATTAGTAAATTTAAAAATGAGCAGAAAACTAAATTGCTGTTAAGTTGAAGTAGCAATGTCACTTAGTTGAAAGTAGAAATGTTGTAAGTTAGAATATCGAATATTAACCTTAAAAGCAGTTTTATGGTTAAATAAACTTCTCTTTGAGAAGAGTTAGGATAGTTGTGGAGAGAGCTTTATGCAAAACTATCAAAATATCTAGTTTTAGCTAAATAAGTTTAACTCTACTAACACTTTGCTTTTGCAGTCATTCTCACTCTTAGTTGAGGGCACTATCTAGTTGTATAAAAGTATTTGGTGTAGTTATACATTATTGAAGATTCAAGTTAATACATTTGTAAATATTTAGATGTATTGGTTACCCATGAATTATTGAGATAAAACTTAAAAAGGAAGTATTGGCTAAGATCAATATATATAATATAATGGTTACGTAGTAATCATAAAAATATTTACTTAGTTGACAAGTTGCTTTAGCGGTATTTTTATAAAGATTTTATCCAGAAAATATAAAAGCAAAAAATTATTAGGTAAAAATAATAGCTAAAAACGGCAAAGATTTATTTGGTAGATGTGTTACAGTTGTATCCTAGATCGTAAAAATTAAATTTTTTAAACTTTTATAGTGTTTTCTAGAATTTATTCTATTAACATGTATAATTAACAGATGTTAATCAACCCTACGTGCTGATTATAGAATAAAGATAACAAATTTGTTTATGAGGGTAACTAATCATGAATGTTAATTTGGAATTTGATACAGTTTGTTCTAGTTCTTTGTAGTATGACTGGAATATAAGAAAGTAAAAGTTACTACAGGACGTAAATTTTTAAAGAAGGAAATTAATATGACTACTAACATTAGCCGTTCATGCGGTTTTTTTAACCACACAAAAACCACCAATACAAAAACATTACCAGTCGATACACAATTATTAGATAAGATGTCTTGTTTTGTAGAACAACTAAATAAAATACCTACTACAGCAAATAGTTCTTCTGGTAGTACAAATACGGTTAGTATTAATACTATTTTAAATAACTTGAAAAATATTGGAAACGCTACTGGCTTGACGTTAACGCAAAATGCAAGTCAAAATGCAATTGAATCTATCACAATTATCTCTGCTAATCAAAAAAAAATTGACTGTTTTAGTGTAATTGTGGATGCGCTAAAAGTTATGCCTGGTTTTGATTTAAGTTATGGTGAACCCAGATTAAAGGAGTCGTTAAGTTCTGCTTTTTCTGCAAAACTATCTAATAATCCAAAATATTTTGCTGATTTAGAAAGGACTTGCCAATATTTATTGCGTGATCGTGCAAAAAGCCAAGGTGGTGAGGAATTTCATGATTTTATAAAATTGGCTTCGTGCACTTTTAAAGCAATAAATGCTGAAATTAATCTAAATTCTAAGGACCCTTCTTATGCACAGATGAAAATTTTCTCAGAATTTAAAAAAGGCATTGAAGAGAGTACATCACCTAGTAAATATGGTTTTGGAGTTACTTTAGGTGGCTTTGTCGCAGGTTGCAGTGGAGGGGTCGGAGCTTCTTCATCTGGCATATCTTTTATGAGTGCGGTTTTTGCTGGTTTGAAAAGTATAGCTGTTGCAATAGGAGCTCTAATGGGTGGTGGGGCTGTAACTGTGGCTCTTACTGCTGGACTACCAGCAGTTGCTGGCGGTGTGACATTAGCATTTTTAGCTTATTTAGGATTTAAGGTGCACCAAAGAGTTAGAGACGATCAATCAATAGAGCGACTACTACCTGCTCATCAAAACTCTGATCCTGCGAGAGTAACGATTGCAGCAAGTAAAGAGCATCATTGTCTTGATGATAGTCAACTTATGGACACAGATAATAGTGCTGTAACTGATTTATTAAGAGCTTATATAAATAACAAAGTAAAAGACCGGTCACTTACTTTAGATGAGAATTTTTTGTCAGGTATTAAAAAAGGAAATTCCAACTTGGAAAAAATCAAAACATGTTTAACCCATTTGTTTATTAACAATTCAAATTCAGGTATAAAAGGTGTAGACTTATCTCCAATTGAATTAACCGATGTGGAAGAAAAAGATTTATTAGCTCACTTGCTTAACTGCATCAGTGATCCTCGCAATACTGAACTTTCCATAACAGAAGTTATATTAAAAAATAATCCGTCTGATAAACTATCAAAAGCAAATCCGCCTCACCCCATGACTATTCACTATGGTAGTAGCGGAGATTGTTTACACCTGAACCAGAAGGTGCAACCTAAATCTGTAAAATAAGTTATTGGTGTAGGAATTAATTTAAATGAATAAGTCTATAATAATCACTGGAGCTAATAGCGGTATTGGTCTTGAATGTGTGAAACAATTCTGTGAATCGTTTAATGACAAGCTGATTGTTGCATTGTCCCGTAATACCCATAATTTACAGCAATTACCGTATTCAAATATGCAAATGCATAACTGTGATGTAACTAACTTTAAGCAACTTAAAAAATTAATTGATACTGTTGTTGAAGAATATCAGATTTGCTGTGTAATCAATTGCGCAGGAACATCATATAATGGTGATTTTTGTGACATCGACAATACCAAAATCCGGCAAATGATTGACGTTAATATTCAAGGGTTAACCAATACAGTAGAAATAATTTTGCCGCATATGCGAATTCAAAAATTAGGTACAATAATAAATATCAGCTCATTAGCGGATCGTTATCCACGACCAAACTCGGCAGTATATGGTGCATCAAAAGCATATGTTAAAAGTTTAAGTGATTCGCTACGTGTCAGTGAAGCCAAATACAATGTTAGAATATGCAATATTTCCCCGGCAATAATTGATACTCCATTGCTTGCAAGCCTAGGTAAAAATCAGAACCATATAATTGCTGTATCTGATTTTGTAAATGTTATTAAATTTATTTATCAACAGCCACAGTCTGTCTGTATTAGAGATATGGTTATTGCTCCAACAAACTATGAGGGTTGAATAAGGTTATATTAGGCTGAAAACCCATCCTCAAGGAGTAAAAAATTTAAAGTTGAGGTAGCGTCTCTTACATGGCAAGCTGTGTCCGATATATGCAAGCAATTTGAGGTTGCAAAAGTTTGGTACATAAATGAAAAAGAAACTTAAGAAACAAGGTATGAAAGTTTTTAACTCATTTCTTAAGTACATTACCTAAATGATAGTTCTGCGTTCTACACATGAACCTAGAAGAAGCAGTTAACATCTTGTTGCAAAGGGCTACTTATATTGAATCTAAACACTTTTTATCCTGCTAACTGCTTTTTCGAGGTTGAGAGAGTTATGGGTTATAAGTTACTGTACCTTTTTCTGCGTCACCTTTAATTCCTGAATCAGCAGGTGCGTATGCTGCCATCTTACTTATCATATTGTTAACTGTTGGCTGAGTGTCACACGTATATTGAATCCAGTATACATAGTCAGGATTCATATTCTGTGTGAATTCGTCTGAGCAAAAATTAGTTACGCTCATTTCAATATCAGCAATCTTGTCGGTATATGGCCCATCATAACTGTATACAGCTAAGCCGGTTACCTGATATTCTACCCACTTTCCCATTGGATCAGTTAGTGTTCTAACTTCTCCATAAGGAGCGGTTACAGTTAATGAACCATTGCTTGAAGAAGATTGTATATTGTAAGATGAACTAGGCTTACTCATTTGACACACCACCATATCTTTAACATGAGAGGTACGCTTAATTTGTATTTTACTAGTAACATCTAAGCCACCTTTATCTCTACAAAGTTGCGCATGCTTTGTATCTAACGATTTTGATGATAGATTTTCTGCATATACTGTGCTACACATCAATACTCCTAATACTGCTAAACTTAGGCTAATCTTCATTATTTTTCCTTTTAAAACTATATAAACATTATAAATATACTGATCGTAATTGGTTTACTTACGCAGCTAAAGCTGGAATTTTTTAATACTCGAAGTATTTTGGATATACTCATATAACCGCAGACTAGATTATATCTTTTTTAATTATTCCAGCAATTAAGATGGGTGTATTTTATGTGGCAATATGGTGTCAAAGTGAATCTCAAAAATATCTTTAGGGCGTCAAAATGCGATGTAATTCCTGGTGGTTCTGTATTAACTTTACCCAAATTGTCCCTATTTTGTCACTATTTTGTCCCTAGAAATTCGCTTTATTTTGCTTGACATTTTGTATATACAAATGCTATAATAGCGTATGAAGTAAAAGGAGAGTCAATTGCGATTTGACTGGGATGAAAATAAGAATCAATTAAACATTGAAAAGCACAAAGCTGATTTTAATGATGCTATTCAACTATTTAATAATAATTTATTAGTAATTCCTGATGAGCGCTTTAATTATAGAGAATTACGTTTCATTGGCTACGGTTATGTTAATGGTAGATTGATGAACGTTATTTATACAGAAAGATTACCAAATATTATACGTATCATTTCATTTAGGAAGGCAAATAGTCGTGAAAAAAGACTCTATGAAAAAATCATCAAAAACTGATTGGACTAAAATCGATGCTATGAGTGATGATGATATTGATTACTCAGATTCACCTGAGCTTACAGAAGAATTTTTTAAAATTGCGTTTATACGTAAACCAACGCATAAAAAACCAGTGAGCTTGCGGTTGGATGAGGATATTGTTGAATTTTTTAAAAAGATTAATAAGCAATACCAGACTAAAATAAATGATGTTTTGCGAGCATATAAAATTGCTTATGAAAAAACACATCATTAAAACCGTCACTTGCAACTATTAAGTATTTCTTAATAGTATAATGTGCCCTGTTGTCAAGACCAAATTTAACCACCATTAAGAAATATTTTTAATTAAGCAGCTACCTTGTCAGAAACAACTTCCTTTTTATCGAGTTTACAATAAACCAAATAATCTGTCACTGCATTTAAATTTATACTATGCATAGCACTTAGCTCTTAGCCCAAATTGTCCCCATTTTGTCCCTAAACATTCGCTCTATTTTATAAAAAATAGTGGGAGGCGGGAATTAAACTCAAACTATTACCGTTTGTTTTAATTGTGATTTCTGCCTGTTGAATTTATTGATACACTCAAAAATATACTCAAATGTTTTTGCATAGCCACTATAGTGGCTTATGTTTGATACCCTATTTTGCATAAAATAAAACTCATTAATCAATAATAAAATAATCTTCATCTATATGTTTTAACTTATAAACGTTCTTTATTGTAACTCCCACATTGTATTTAATCATTAACTCAGCTAATTTTATGCCATCAATAAGTATAATATTGGTATTATTGGCCTTGGACAAACTCTGGATAGCAGATTTTGCATACTTAGATGTTGTAACAAATAAGCCTTTGGTTGCATTTTGCATTTGCAATGCTCCAACAAAATCTCGAATCTCTTTGCTACCTATAGTATTACCCCAACGCTTTGCTTGGACATAGATTTTATCAAATCCAAGTATGTCTTCCTTGATTACACCATCTATACCACCGTCACCACTATGTCCAGAGTTTTTTAAAATATCTTCCCTAGAACTACCATAACCCATTTTAATTAATAAATCGGCGATTAAATTCTCAAAAAATTGTGGGGGATTAGCTATTACTTTATCCAACAAATCATTTGCTAATTGATAATTGAGTTGATTAAATTCGTTTTCTATGGTTTCTATTGGGTCTATAGAGTCATTAATCTCTGTACTAGGTTCAGGAGTGTTATTTAAATGATCAGGTTTATTTTTCCAACCATCAATAAAATCTATAATTTGTGGGTATTTATTACGCAAATACTTGGTTGTTATCGTAGTATTTTGGCTCTTAAATTCCTGCTTCCCCAGAGCTGTAATTTTATACACACCTCTACTAACAGTTGATATTAAACCTGCTTTTTGCATATAGGTTTTAGCCCAACCAACACGATTAACAAATATTTCTTGTTTTCCACTAGGTAATAATTGAAATTTTTCCGCATCGGTTAATTTAAAATATTTTACTAAACCAATAATTAACTCAGCAAGGCGATGTTCTTTATTATCAGCTAAAACATTTAATAAAGGTCTCATTATTTGCTCATACTTTGGCATTGACATAGTTTACCTCACTTCCTAATTTTATGAACCCGTCACAATGCTTTTTGTAGCTAATATTTTACTTTCGGCATATAACACAACATCTCTTATAACTAATTTTTGAATAGCTGAGATAAAAGTTTCCATCATTTCATAATCAGGTTCTTGATCTTGGATTGGAAGTTTAATTTTAAAATTTAAACTTTGAGAACTCCTTAATTTTTTTCCATAAAAAAATCTCCCAGATATTGATTTTTCCATTGACGCTGCAAAAAATAGCATTGCTTCTTTTGAATATTCTCTTTTGTCATTCCAATACACACCTGTATCATCTCCAGCTCCAAAATCATAACCTCGATAAAAAGTATTGCCAAAAATATCTATCGTAATTGAATTTTTAGGAAAACTTGCCACAGGATTTGAAATATAATTTACAATTCCTGTATTTGTTGTTCCAGCATGTATAATTAACTAAAAAATGACCACCTAGTTAACTTTTAAATTGACCACTTAATTAAGCATAAAGTTGACCAACTAATTAACCACTTAAAGTGACCACAAAAACCTAATTTAGTTAATTCACTGGTCAAATTAGTTAACTATATGGTCAAGTATATGTAAATCAGTCTCCTAAAGGTATATATAATACTTACTTCTATCACAGTTAAATGTT
>JAUPUP010000046.1 GCA_030917485.1 Pseudomonadota bacterium | reverse complement strand
GTGAATAATTATGGCGTCGTGTTGTGGTGGGCGCTACAGGATTCGAACCTATGACCCTCTGCTTGTAAGGCAGATGCTCTACCAACTGAGCTAAGCGCCCTCAACAATTAGTAACTTGCAAACTAACCAGAAGGTTCAATCAGCAAACAGTTAATAATTTGTTGCGAGGAACGTATTATGACATATCACACTAGGATATTGCAAGTGTTTTTTACAAAATTCTAGAGAAATATTGAAGTTATTTATTAATAATTTATTTATTTTCATCTTGGAGTTCTAGTATCTGCTAAAATGTTGCTTAATTAGTAAAACTGAAAATCAAGCTCAAGCTATTAAGCTCAGGCTCAAGTACAAACCTTAATTTTCTACCAGAGGTGTTAGTTATGCGATTTAACAACCGTAAAAATTCTGAATTGCGCCCTATTAATATTACCAGACACTATACTAAGCATGCTGAAGGATCGGTATTGATTGAGTTTGGTGAGACTAAGGTTATTTGTACAGCAACTATTGAAGATAAGATACCACAATTTTTAGCTGGCAAAAATCAAGGATGGATTAGTGCCGAATACAGTATGCTGCCACGAGCAACCCATATTCGAAATAAACGTGATGGAATTGCGGGCAGGGTAAATCCAAGGGCGCAGGAAATATCCCGCTTAATTGGGCGCAGTTTACGCGCGGCAATTGATCTCATCCAAATAGGCGAGCGGCAGATTTTGATAGACTGTGATGTAATTCAGGCTGATGGCGGTACTAGAACTGCTAGTATTACCGGGGCATTTGTCGCATTGTATGATGCGTTGACTAAGCTGGTTGAGAGTGGTAAAATTAATCGTCACCCTATTAGTAAATGTTTGGCTGCAGTGTCAGTAGGTGTGTATCAAGGGATTCCTATTCTTGACCTGGATTATGATGAAGATAGTAAATGTGATTCAGACATGAATTTTGTGATGTTTGATGATTTGAGCCTGGTTGAAGTGCAGGGTACTGCTGAGGGAGCAGCCTTTAGCCGAAAAGAGATGGACGAAATGCTTGATTTTGCAGAATTAGGCATAGCTCAATTAGTGGCGCTGCAAAAACAAGCTATTGGTTTGGATGTTTAGTTATTCGCTATCAGCAATATATTTATTTACTCACTGGTGTCGCGTTACACAAGGATTTCCTTGAAGAAATCCACCGCGTATCTAAATGATCTTTGTGCAGCCAATCGATTATATTCGCGTCCAAACTGTTTTTCCATTTCTGCATCAAATGTACCGGTATGAGGGTCGGAGTATGCGTGTTTGGCGTTGCCAAAATTGACTAGTACCCAATCATAGTTATGTGCATTAAACATTTCATCGGCAAATTTTTCAGTAACTTCTGGCGTGCATAAGGGGTCTAAGAAGCCATTTAATATCATTAGCTTGGTAGTAATTGCTTGAGTTTCCAGTTCGGACTGGCGCAGTACTCCATGCACTGACACCCCCGCAATTAAGTTGCTGCCACTTCTTGCAACCTCGAGCATACACATGCCGCCTAAACAGAATCCAATAGCGCCAATTTTGTAGTGATTAATCCATGCAAACTGCTTAACGGTAGTATAGGCAGCTAATGCCCGCTCACGCACTAGTGCACGGTTCTCAAGTAATGGGCTTAACCAGGCTCTGGCGAGTTTAAAATCAGTAGTTGACTTACCATCTCCATAAACATCTGCAACAAAAACCACAAACCCATTAGTTGCCAAATTTTTAGCATAGTCTATGCAAAATGAACCGCGTCCTTCCATTCCATGATACAAAATTATGACCGCTCTGGTATTGTCTAAACCACCCTCATAGATTAGTTCTCCTACCAATTTGTAGGAGTCGGCAAAATATTCAATTTTTTGATGCTGCATAATTTTCTACTTTCTTTTTTTTAGAGGTTAACGATTGCCCCCCATAACCTTAAATTATCCTTAAATTAAGTTATATTAAATTTACAGATAAATCTGCAAATGTCCATGAATAATCACTTTCTTCCGGCCAAACTCCCCACTGACCGCTGAATTTACCCAAGTATGGACTAGCAATTTTAAGCGCTTGCACAAAGTCACATTGCTCAGGCTCAATCAATCCTTGCCCGGGGTTATTGATAACATGAATAATACCAACTAGAATGCCTATGGCAACCTGTAGTGAAGTTGCAGTATTATTACTGACCAAGCTGCGCGCTTCTTGAATACTTAACTTTGAACCGAGCCAATAAATTTCTGGTGAATTTTGTCTGAGTATTAAAACTCCCAATTCGTCGCAGCCGTCCACTATATCACTATGGAGGATTCTGGTCTTATCCGGATTAGTTTGGTTGTTTGTAACAGCATCTTGTAACGACATTATAGCATCATTACATGGTTGATATGCATAGTGGATTGTTGGATGTGAGATTTGATTGGTTTGTTTATCTCGATAACAAAAATACTCAGCCAAAGAAAAAGATTCTGCGTGTGGAATAACAAATCCATGAAATATGCCTTGATCATCTATCCAGGTTTTGACTCTAGTATTGGCCCCGTATTTGCTTAATTGAATAAACCTGTAGTTGTCGGTTTCTTCGATTTTTTTAACTACTTTGTTGGGTAATTCATATTCATGAGTGCCCCATGAAAATCCTGTGTGTTCTAAAGATTCATCTAATAGTCCAGGAACCGACCAAGTGTTGACATATTCATCCGATTGCCGTCCTTGTAAACTAAATTGAGTATCGCGTTCTGCAATATGTAGGGTTACAATGTTGAGGTCTTTTACCAGTTTTGCCCATTCTTCTTGTGTGGTTGGAATTTGCGGTGGGTTATTAGTAACTTTTTCTGCAACATCTAAAATTGCTTGTTTAGCAATATGAGAAATTAATCCTGGATTGGCGCCATTGCAGATCAAAGCTGTGGGGCCAGATTTTAGATATTCTTTGTGGGTCATTAATTTAGTGCGTCGCTCATGCAGACATTCATCAGAGTCTTTTTCGCTGAGCCATCGTTCCAGGCTGGTGTCTAAATAGGATATATTTAATTCATGGCAAAATAAAATTAAATCAAGCGACGAAATGTTTACCGATAAATTTAACAGGAAGTCACCAGAGGTTAATTTAGAGGTTAATATCTCTTTATAGTTATTCTTGGTAAGGGTCACACATTCAAAATGTATGCCATACTGTTGCGCTATTTTTTGATTGGTATTTTCCGATGCTATGATAGAGATTTGTTTTTTATCTACATCTAAGTGGCGAATAATTAGAGGTAGTACAGCAGGTCCTATAGAGCCGAAACCGATTATTAAAATATTGGTACTGCCATTTATTTTGGCGTATTTTTCAAAAGTTATTGTCACTATATTACCGTCCCAAAATAAAAAATGATGCGTTATTCTACTATATTTTGAGGCACAGTTGGGGTGATTATTAGAAAGTAACATGGGACAGTCCTGATTTTGGCAATGTTTATTCTGATGTAATTTCAAGTTTTCTGCTAGAATATTGTACTTTAAATATCATATGGTATAAGGGGGGTGGTGTATGTCAAATTATGTTTTAATTACTGGAGCTTCCCGTGGAATAGGATTGGCAATAAGCAGTTTATTATCAGCTAGAGGGTATCACGTTATTGGAATAGCCCGTACCAATGCTGTTAATAAATTTCCTGGTACATTCTTTAAGTGTGATTTGGTTAATCTTGAACAAACTGAATTAGTTCTGTCGCAAATTAAACAGGAATTTCCTGGTATAAGTCGTATTATAAATAATGCTGGAATTGCCTTGCCACAACCTTTGGGTGATATTGATTTTGCATCATTGCAGTCAGTCTTAGACTTGAATGTACGTTCAGCGGTGCAGGTTACCCAAGCATTTGTAAGTTCAATGCAGTCTGCAGCTTATGGCAGAATCATTAATATTACTAGTCGGGCAGTTTTAGGGTTTAAAAATCTGAGTAGTTATTCTGCTGCAAAAAATGCATTGCTAGGCTTAACTAGAACTTGGGCATTAGAATTGGCTCCGTTCAATATTACGGTAAATGCAGTAGCTCCAGGCCCCATTGATACTGGCTTGTTTAGACAAGGAAATCCATCTGGTTCCAAGAAGGAAGCAGATATTATTGCTGGCATACCGCTTGGTAGAATTGGGAAGCCTGAAGAAGTTGCAGCAACTATTGATTTTTTATTGTCAGATGGGGCTGCTTTTATTACCGGTCAAAATATTTGCGTGGATGGCGGCGGCAGTTTATAATGCTTCGAAGTAGAAAATGAAAAGCAATGATGAAAGATAATGAAAATGAAAGACAATAATGTAAAAGTTGACTTATATAACAGAAGTTTTCTTACTTTACTTGATTTTTCGCAGGCAGATATCCGTTATTTGCTTGATTTATCTCATCAATTAAAGCGTGATAGAAATAAAAATATTCGGGGTAATTCTCTGAACGGTAAAAACATTGCCTTATTGTTTGAAAAAAATTCAACTAGAACCCGCTTAGCATTTGAAGTTGCTATTGCTGAAGAAGGCGGATATGCAAGTTTTATTGATGTTTCAAATTCTCATTTTGGTAAAAAGGAGTCTGTAGCAGATTCTGCCAAAGTTCTTGCCAGATATTATGATGCAATTGAGTTTCGTGGATACTCACAGCAATTTGTGATTGATTTGGCGAAATATTCCGGAATTCCGGTATATAATGGTTTAACTGATGATGATCATCCTACGCAGATTTTGGCAGATTTGATGACTATAGAAGAGAAGGTTAAACACAAACCCCTATCTGCGGTTAAGGTAGTATATGTTGGCGATACCAGAAATAATATGGCAAATGCGTGGATGTATGGCTGCGCTAAGATGGGAATGCATTTTGTTGCTTATGGGCCAAAGTCATTACATCCAGATTCAGCAGTTCTGGAAAATGTGAGAAAAATAGCGACTAAAAGCGGTGCGGTTATTGAGGTTACTGATGATGAAACTAATCTTGCTGGCGCTGATGTTATTTATACAGATGTTTGGGTATCTATGGGAGAAGAGGCTGAAATTGCTAATCGTGCACGCCTGCTTAAAGATTATCAAATAACTATGGATATGCTTAGAAAGAGTAATAATCCACAAGTAATATTTATGCATTGCCTGCCAGCGTTTCATGAACAAGAGAATAAGTTTGTTAAACAAGCCTATGAACAATTTGGCGTTGATATATGTGAAGTTACAGATGAGGTTTTTCAGAGTTGTCATTCAGTGGTTTTTGATGAGGCAGAAAATCGCTTGCATACTATAAAAGCGGTATTGGTGGCTACCTTGGGAAATGACTCCAATAAAACATAATAATAACGGAATTGTACGGTTTTAGTGTGGAAATTTAACTCAATCATGCTAAAATGAACAGCAACATAAGAATATATTTGGTGCACTATTAAGCAAATGTATTTAAAATACAGTATAGTAAAATTAGCTGGAGAAATATATGGCGAAACCAAAAAGATCAGAAGTACATGCCTATAAATATATACTTAATGAATTAATATCAAAAAAGGGATGGGATAAAACACAAATACATACGCAACAAGAATGCCAGAGTATCTCTGTTATTTCAAAACATCTCAAAAATAAAAGACCTGAAAATGTAGTTGAAATTAATTCAGCTATTCTATATGTAATTGAGGCTAAAAATGCAAGAATAAAAATAGAGCAAGCATTGTTTGAGGCGGAAGAATATTATGCTAACATAATTAATAAAAGTAAAAGTACAAAAGTATTGTTTATAACTGGAATAGCAGGGAATGATGATGAAGGATTTATAGCTAAAAGTAAATTCCTTGAAAATGGTAATTGGAAGGTAATAACTGAAAACGAAATAGAAGTCACAGGGCTTCTTTCTAAAATCCAAGTAGATAAAATATTAGAAATTAACAATGCTAATATTAAAGATTTTGAAATTGATGAAAAAGAATTCTTATCTGCTTCAGAAAATATAAATCAAATTTTACATGATGGGGCAATTAATAAGGATTATCGGGCAAGGGTAATATCAGCCTTATTACTAGCTTTAGTTGAAGGCTCTGTTATTGATTTATCAGTTAACCCAAGTGTATTGATTCAATCAATTAATTTGAGAGTGGATATGATGCTTAGAAAGCATGGAAAACAAGATTTTGCAAGATATATAAAGATTGAACTCCCTTCAAGTGAAGACAACCATATAAAATTCAAGGAAGCTATAATAAAAACAATTCAAGAATTACTGGAACTTAATATAAGATCTGCCATGAAATCTGGAAAAGATGTGTTAGGGAAATTCTATGAGGTATTTTTAAAATATGGCAATGGTGCAAAAGAAATAGGTATAGTATTAACCCCACGACATATTACACGTTTTGCGGCTAAAGTACTTCAGATTACAGAAAATGATTTGGTTTATGATCCAACCTGTGGCACAGGTGGTTTTTTAGTTGCAGCATTAGATGAAGCCAGGAGAAACTCTAAAAATGAGGCAAAGTTTGAATTATTTAAAAAGAATGGAATTTATGGTATTGAAGAACAAGACCCAGTAGTTGCATTGGCACTTGTAAATATGATATTTAGGGGAGATGGGAAAAACAATATTATAGAAGGTAACTGTTTTAATAAATGGCTAAATTCTATTGAAGAAAAAGGTAATATTATTGCTGAGTATTTGGATAGAAATTTTAATAGTCGAGTTCCTCCTATAACAAAAGTTTTAATGAATCCCCCTTTTGCTCAAAAAGGAAGTCAAAGAAAAGAATATCATTATGTGGAACAAGCTTTACATCAAATGCAAGATACTGGTGTGCTATTTGCCATATTGCCGATGTCAGTATTACTTAAAGGTGGGGAAGAATTAACATGGAGAAGAGAATATTTATTAAAAAATCATACCGTCTTGGCAGTTATTACATTTCCAGAAGATATTTTTTATCCAGTTGGCGTTAGAACTCTAGGGGTTTTTATAAAAAAAGGCATTCCACATAACAAAAGAAAAGATGTTTTCTGGACTAAAATTAGCTTTGATGGCTTTATAAAAAGTAAGGGTAAAAGACTTGCGTCCCCTAAAGTTGTTAATCAATTTGACTGGATTGAGGATTATCTAATAAAAGCAATAAATGAAGTGGATTTTGATGCGAATGAACCAAAGTTGTACATAAATAAACCAATTGATTTTACCGACAAACAATTAGAATTAATACCAGAAGCTTATTTAGATGAAGGAATAATATCAATATCTGATACTATAGAAGAAATTGATAAAATAGTTAGGGAATTGCTGTCATATCTCATCATAGGCAAGCGCATGGATAATCCATTTTTAAAATTTGCCAAATTACAAAAAACACAAAGTTTTGAGTCCAAGATTACGTACAAAATATTCAGTTTAAAAGATTTGTTTATTTACATAAATACAGGAGATTTTCATGTAAGTAGTGATTTAGATATAGGAGCAATTCCATTGATTTCTTGCAAAACTGTTGAAAACGGAACAGAAGGGCATTTTGATATTAAAGAGAACATATTTAATAATTGTATTACCATTGCTTCCGATGGTAGCTGGCCGATGAGTGCATTTTATCATCCTTACGATTTTGCTGCTAAAGATAATGTTATTATATGCAAACCTAAAGAAAATTTAAGTTTAAAAGCCATATTATTTATAGCTGCTCAACTCAATAGTCAAATATGGAGATTTTCTTATGGAAGAAAATGTTACTTAAATAAAATAGATAAGATACAAATACCTCTACCAGTTAATGAAAACAATGAAATTGACAATATCATGGTTGATAGTATAGTTAATAGCGTGCCTATATGGGATGATTTGAAAATGATTTAACTATTTACCATGGTGTTTAGACTTAAAGTATATAATTCTGATAAATAATATAATAGGTGAGTAAAATATGTCCAAGCTTTGGGAAAAAGGGTATGAGCTTAATCAGATAGTGGAAACATTTATGACGGGCGATGATCCTGCACTTGATTTGAAAATTGCTAAATATGATTGTATTGCAAGTGCTGCTCATGCCAAAATGCTAGCTTCTATAAAGATTATTACTCAAGAAGAATGTGGGTTGTTAGTTGATGCTTTAGATGAAATATTGCTTAAAATTGAAAATAGTGAATTTGTAATCCATAATGATGATGAGGATATTCATACCGCAATTGAAAATTATTTAACTCATAAGCTGGGGGATACTGGTAAAAAAATTCATACAGCAAGGTCAAGAAATGATCAGGTACTGACAGCGCTGCGCCTGTATATGAAAGACCAGATAAAAGTAGTAATTGCTAAACTTACCAATATGTTAGATGTACTGCTTGATTTTGCTAAAAAATATCAAAATATTCCATATGT
>JAUPUP010000045.1 GCA_030917485.1 Pseudomonadota bacterium | reverse complement strand
TACATTATGGGGACATGACTGATTCTACATCATTAATTGGTATTGTACAAAAAGTACAGCCGGATGAAATTTATAACTTAGCAGCACAATCACATGTAAAAGTATCCTTTGAAGTACCAGAGTATACTGCTAATTCCGATGCCATAGGTACTTTACGCATTTTAGAAACCATCAAAATTTTAGGCATGGAAAAAAAGACTAAAATTTATCAGGCCTCAACCTCAGAATTATATGGACTGGTACAAGAAGTACCACAAAGCGAGACTACACCGTTTTACCCGCGCAGCCCGTATGCAGTAGCTAAACAGTATGCGTTTTGGATTACAAAAAATTATCGTGAGGCATATGGTATTTTTGCTGTCAACGGAATTTTGTTTAATCATGAATCAGAGCGCAGGGGTGAAACATTTGTTACTCGTAAAATAACTTTAGCGGTAGCTAATATCAAAAAAGGCTATCAAAAAAAGCTTTATTTAGGTAATTTAAACTCCATGCGGGATTGGGGATATGCTAAAGATTATGTAGAATGCATGTGGCTGATTTTGCAGCATAACACACCAGAAGATTTTGTAATTGCAACTGGAGAGCAGCATTCAGTACGGGAGTTTGTTGAGCTAGCCTTTAAGGAAGTTGGCATTAATATTCACTGGGATGGGGAAGGTATTTCTGAAAAAGGAATATGTAAAGAATCTGGTAAAATTTTGGTTGAAGTTGACCCAACTTATTTTAGACCAACTGAGGTTGAAACTTTGCTAGGTAATCCGACGAAAGCAAAACAATTACTCAAATGGAATCCTACCAAGACCTCATTTAACTCGTTAGTTAAAATAATGGTAGAGCATGATTTAGAATATGTAGAAAGACAAAAATTAACCCGGTACTAGTTGTGTACTAGTGGCAATGTAACAAATCATTAATATACTCCTTGTCTTTCAATCCTGGACTGTGTCATATCTTATAAAACGCTCCTCGTGTACTTCTCTGTACACGTTGTCGCTTTTTATTGCGATATTCCTTGTCCAGAATTGAAATACTTCGAGTATTAAAAAAAAGTCCAGCTTTCAATTACGATCAGTATATTTTTACCAGGCTGTAAATTAATGAGGTATTAACTTTTATTTACCATCAGATTTAGTTTATAAATTTGTCGCTAAAAACATAGATTAAACCCATTTTTAATTATTATTAATATGTGTTACAATCTATTTTTAACGGTATAGACTGTTGCTTATCAAAACTAACCGAATAAAGTATGTTTGTTTATAAAGATTAATATTATGATAAATGCACGAAAGATAAATCCTCATCCACATCTACATATTTATAAAGATGCTAAAACTGATAGCAATACTAAATTAGAAGCCATGAAAAATATTATGCCTTTTTGGGATCAAATTAGTTCTGAAAATCGGCATGATATATTAAAATGTATTGATACTTTTATATCAGGTAACGACTCGCGATTATTTCCAGACAAAATACAACAAGATAGTCATTTAAATGAATTAGATTTAGCCATACAAACCGCAATTAACACTTTACCAACTAACACAAAATTTAACAAAGATGTTGTATTAAAAGGTTTATGTTCTATAATAAAAAATGATCGTATTGCAAAAGCGAAAGTAACAGATAGTCTTAATGGATTGTTATTCATAACAGAACTGAATGATAAAAAATCACCTAACGCTAGCAACAACAAACACCAACATTTATTTATTAATACTAATTCAACACCTGCAGACAAATTTGTAACCGAAAAATTATCTAAAGCTGAAAACAACAATGCAAAACAACACATTGAATTTCTAGCGGCCAGTAATTTCGTACAAATTAAACGTGATTTTCATGATTTTATAACGAATTATGAGTTTAATCCTGATCATATAAATTCCTTGAAAGCGCTATTTAAAAACATTACTAATCCAAAAAACGTTGATAATCTACAAGGATGGGGGAGTTCAACCAGGGAAAATGTCAGATTAGCTCTTATGTTTATGAAAGAGGGTAAATTTGGTGATAATCCTAAAGTATTAAAAAGCTTTACTAAGCATATTATTAGCTTTGCAGTAGATAATATTCATTCATACGCAAATGCGGCGCCATCATATCAATATGGCGGCAAGGTCATTACGGCTATGGCCAACTTAATTCTTGAGACTATTGACAGCAAACAGCAATTATTTATCAACGATGATGAGCTATTCGAATTATTAACCAACGCAATTAGTGAAAGCTTTCCAGATAAAATTAAAGCAATGGCTACGATGCGTCCAGATAAACCAACTCAGCCCATAGCCAATACAAATATGGGAGAAAAGCAACAGGCAACGACGCTTAACGATACCAACTTTAACAGTGATGAGCCTGGTTATGAACTTGTTACCTTACCTTCTTCTTCTAAGTCTACTTAAAAAATTATGACTGCTGCCACTACTATTACCCCCTTAATTAGTATTGTTACAGTTTGTTACAATAGTGAAAAAACTATAGCAGACACCATAGAATCAGTATTAAATCAAACCTACGGTAACGATGGTAATAGCAGTAGTAGTAACTTTAGGATTGAATATCTTTTAATTGACGGCAGCTCCAAAGATAATACACTAAATATTATTAAGTCATACGCAAATTTAGCTGCGCAAAAAAATATCAGTTACAAATATATATCCGAGCCAGACAATGGATTATATGATGCAATGAATAAAGGTATCAGTCTAGCCACGGGAGAATGGATTGGAATAATCAACAGCGATGATTTTTATGCCAGTAATCAGGTGATAAGCATGGTGGCAAATAAAATCCTTCAAGATGCAACAATTAGCTTGATTTATTCAGATTTAGTTTATATTGATAATAAAAACCCTGACCGAGTTGTGCGCCATTGGAAATCCGGGGGTTTTAAACCGTCTAGTTTTTATTATGGCTGGATGCCGCCTCACCCAACGGTGTTTGTAAAACGTAATGTATATGATCAGGTCGGATTATTTAATACAGCACTAAAATCAGCAGCAGATTATGAAATGATGTTACGAATTTTATTAATTAATAAAATTAAGCCGGCTTATTTGCCAGTTATTACAATCAAAATGAGAACCGGAGGAGTGAGTAATCGTAGTTTTAAAAATCGTCTTAACGCCAACAGGCAAGATAAATTAGCCTGGAAAATCAATAAAATTAAACCATATTGGTTTACACTCTATCTAAAACCAATCCGCAAAATTACTCAGTTTCTATAATTAGTCTTTTTACCTTGTCCATTTGAAAAATCACACCATAATTATTATTAATTTTTTGTTCAAGTATCTTAAAATAATCAAACATTTCTTCAAAAACTGGAGGATCTTTGAAAAAAAACCATTATCAATCATTGCCTGATAATCTAATTTTAATGCCAATATATCTTCAGAATTAGGAATTAACTTAAACTGTCCATTAATACACTTATCATAATTAGCATAGCTGCTATTATAAAAAGCTCGTTTTATAGATAATACCTCATTTAATATAGATTTGTCATTAATATTATCAAAGTCAATTTCATCAATAAATTTAGTATAGTTAATTGTAATATCAACATCTTCAGAATAACGCTCAATAATTTCATATACCTTAGATAGCGTAGTACCACCTTTGAATACAAATTGATTTCGAGATTTTTGGAATAGCTTTTCTAATGTCCAACACATCCAAAAATCTTTTTCTATATTAAATGGATTAATTTTAAATTCTTTTTCAGCTATGTAAAGTAATTCATATTGAGTATCAAGACTTACTGATAAAAATGATTTATCCATTTTTTATACCGCTGAAATACTGCCGAAATACCGTCATAACCCACATGGGCATTACCAATAAATATTCCTCCATTTCCAGAATCTTATCTTTTCCCAGACGCTGCTCGACTAATTTTAGAGTTTCAATAGTAAATTTTTTCCTACCTAAAAAATATGCAGCACTTAAAAACAATTCTAATAATGGATGCGATTTATTTGCATATTTTTTATTAATGTAACATAAAGTTATAATTTTTCCCTCTATATTTATTGATTTTGACCTACCTGTCCAATAATACATCTCCTGTATCTGAGCTTGAGTTGATATTCCTAAAAGATTAACAGCGTGCGCACCACTCTTTATTACTGTTTCATGCGTTGTTTCCTCAATACAATCAACAAGAACTTTTCCCGTCCTGATAATTCTATATGATCTTCTAACTCTTATAGGTTTGGCGTAAATTCCCTTATCTATCCGATCCAATTCTCCTGATTGAGTCATTCTAGATAAACACTTTTGTATAGACCTCCACTGGCCATATTGTTTTAGCCTTTCAACAGTAAAAGGCTCACCAATTGGCATTCGTGCAATTTCTTTAAATATTATTTGTGAAATACTCATGATACTCACTCCAAACTATCAACATGTCTCATTATAACATAATTATGCGACATTTAAAACCTATCTTACCACCCAAATTAGTAAATTTAGCTTTTTAACATATATGTTATAATGTCGTTATTGTGGTATTAGGGCGTTGCTACAAAGCAACGCAATGTAATAATCAAAAATTTTATTGGAAAAAATAAATTATGACGCTCCGCTCAATTACAGAATTGCGTAATAGACTTTCTTCTACTTTTGGGCAGCCGCTCGTTCGGCTTTCTTCCACTCCCGTTAGTCATGACCGTAAAAACTATTTTGGAGCAAATGAGCCTCAAAAGAAAGGTAAATTAGAAATTCTTTCTACAAACTTCCTGGGATCTGCTAAAAATCTTTTAAGTCAATTGTGTAATATTTCGTTAGATCAGCTACAATCTAAATCTTTTGAAAAAGCTGTCCATGATTTAGTTGCTGAATTATCTGGACTTCTTAAGTTGGTTGGTGACAAATCCCGTATCATTCAAAGTCATGTAAAAGTTTTTGTTAATAAGATGGTAAAATCTGTCTTTGATTCTATATCTTCCTTATCAAATAAGACAAAAAATACCATGGTACAATTAACAAAAAAGTTAGTTTCCCTTGTTAATAAATTAAGTGAAAAACTAGATGGATTAGTGAGTCAACAGATCGTAAAATCTATTATTTCTGGGGCTTTGGCAACAGTATTTCTATTGCTTACTATTGGTTTTGCTTGTGGTATTGCTTTTCTTCTTGCAAATCCAGCTATAATAATGGCGATGACCCTTTCGACTATATTAGCCTTCCTTACGTTCTCTGTGGCGCACTATGCAGTTAACTTTAAGTCGTCGGGTGAAAGCACCTTCTTAGGATAATACAGGCGTTATATGAATTAGTTGAATAATTTCAAGCGTAATGCATATACTCAAAAAGTTAAAAATTAAGTGGTTGTTGGTGTATACAACATTAACAACCTCTAAGATGATATCAGAACAACAAACAGCATTATCAAATATAAAAAAGAGTATGCTTATATTTTTTTCTTAATGGCAACTGGCTTGCCATGATCATCAATTGCAACATAAGTAAATACTCCATTAGTAACTCTTTTTAATTCTAAAGTATAATGGTCATAAACCCAAGTTTCTACTTCAATTTTTAATGAAGTATTGCCAAAATGAACCACCTTTGCATAAGTAGATACCACACCCCCAACCTTTACCGGATTAATGAATGCCATGCTTTCGATAGCAACTGTTACTGCACGACCATAAGGTGAATAAATTTTTGCTAAAATAGCGCCACCCAAATCCATTTGAGACAGAACCCATCCACCAAAAATATCGCCATTAGCATTGGTATCACCCGGCATTGCCAAAGTTCTCATAACTAATTCACCGCTAGGAGCATCATGTTTATCCTGAGTATTATTTTTCATTAATATCACCTACTATCATTATTAGTTATCAATTATAAATTGTAGATTATTATATTATTAATAACAATCCAGATTAACCAGTTCCGGTAGATCAAGCTTTTTATTTAAAAATAATTCGCCAATTTTATTAAAGTTTTTTGACAACTCAGTAACATAAAACTTATATTTTGGCGGATGTAGTTGGTCATTAATCGCTTTATTTTGTTTTAGTATATTAAGTAATTCTACACTAGTTGCAATAGCCGGATCAATAATAGTTACATCATCACCCATGATTTTTTCTAGAGTTGGTAAAATCAGCGGATAATGAGTGCAACCTAAAACCAAAGTATCAATTTTAGCGGTAACCAATGGCTGCAAATATTCACTGGCAATTATTTCAAGAGCTGGGTGTAAGATATATCCCTCTTCTATAAATGGTACAAATAAAGTACATGCAATCTGTGAAACATATAATTGATTATTTAAATTATTAATCATTTTTGGATATGCAAGGCTATTAACTGTTGCTGGCGTTGCTATCACCCCAACTTTATTATTTTTGCTGGTATTGCTGCTTGCTGCGCTACCGGCAGAAATCACATCTAAAACCGGAACATCACCAGCTAATTCCTGAATATCCTGCTTTGCCACCGCAGAAATTGTATTACAGGCAATTACAATCGCTTTTACATTTTGTTCCAATAAAAATTTAACCGTCTGATAGGCAAATTTACGGATAGTAGCTACAGATTTTGTACCATAGGGCAACCGAGCAATATCCCCAAAATAAATAATATCCTCAAATGGTAGCTGTTCTACAATGCTTTTAACAACAGTTAATCCGCCAATACCCGAATCAAACACTCCAACCGGACGTTTATTTAATTCAATCATAATTATTTTTTCATATACACATTATTAAATACTATTAATCACTACTATGGCAAATAAAAACAATTTAATATTTATAATTACCGCAACAGTCCGCACATGAGGGCAGCAAAAGCTCTGGTCTATATTCAAAATGCTGCGTATCATAATGATACCATTTACCGCCCCAAATAAAACCATGATTTTCAAAAATTGTTACTATCTCGCTCGGAATATGGTTTTGATATTTAAGTTCTTGACTTTCAGAAATTTTAATTTTTTGTTTTTCTAAATCCCACTGCCAATAACTTGCTGCAGAAGTTTCAAGGTCAAAAGCTATGCCAAATCCATGCGGACTTATACGATTCGTGTTAGCTATCACACGCCAATTAAAAGTGCTTGCGGGTGGCTTTATGTTATCATCTTCTAAACATAAAAACCGCTCATATTTACCTGGACTTTGAGTAATAAGAATTTCTAGCTGCGTAATTATGCACTCAAGCTTTTTATGAACTGCATTGTTTTTGTTTACCAGCAAAGGAAATTCTTCACCATAAAATTTAGGCAGCCAATATACTGTAACCAAATTATTCTCTACTTCATCTTTAGTTGAACCATACATTTTCTTAAAAAACGGCATATATCTAATTCTACCTGGATCATTGTGGAATTGCGAATAAAAAGGCTCTCCGGGCTGATAGCACACATTAACCACCTGAGCAGCTAATACCGGATTTTCAATCATCTCAGCCTGATTATTACCATTACTGCTACTGCTAATATTATTGCTGCTATTACTGTGGCTATTATATAATTTTTCATATTCGGTGGGCATGACTTCTCCATCGTACCACGTAATATTATCAAGACTAACTTGTTTAATAAACTCTGGATAAGCAGCTTTAAATTTTTCTAACATACACCTTTGTTTTTCAATTATCAACTGTACCATATCTCGACTGTACCATATCTCGACTGTACCATACTTTATAAAAATAACATGTGTCCCTAGCTATAGTCCAAGCAATTGATATAAATCTTGCTTAAACGGAACCTGTGGCAATTGGTTTAAATATACCAATTGAAATACTTTATTATCTAATTCGGATACCAAATCACTACCTTCTGGATATTTAGTTAATAACGGGAAAAATACCGACTGCCCAATCACATAACGAATGCTTCTATCTTTAGGCGACATTCCCCACATTTGCTGATAAGTCATGGCAAACTCCTCACCACTAGGTTTTTTTTCATAGCTACCGATATACAACAAAACATGTCCCTTGATACGGACCAGGGTTAATAATGGTAGCGCATTTTTTATTAAATATTGCTCTCTCTGGCTAGCCGATAAACTGCTTATATCAACCATTTTACCAGCAAAAGTTTGCCCAATACTATTCCTAGGCATAAAAAAACCAAACATGGTAAATATTGCTTTCATTTCAGATGAGCAGTCATTATAAAATCCTAAACCACCCCAACCGTAAGGACGTCGCTGTAATGCTTTAAATATCGCCGCAAAATTTGCTGGACTAGCTTTTAGTGGTAATAAAGCAGCATTTATATTGGAAAGCTTACTATACAATATGCCAGCAGTTCCATTTGCTTGCTTAAATGGAATTAAAATCTTAACAGAATTATTAGCCACTTCCGCCACCGGAAAAATCATCCCAACATAACCGCTAAATTGATATTGACCAACTTCATCTACCACAGCCACATTCGATTGTTTAATTGCTGCCAAATTAGTGTATGCTGCATTCTGCCATTGCAAAATAAATTGATTATCCACACGTGCCACACCGCCACTGCTCACCCACCCTATATACTCCGGAGCTAAAACTAATGACCACTGCTTATCTATACTAGTACCTAATATATAAAGTGGAGTTCCTGCATAAACTGCTGAGACTTGCAAATTGTCAAATGGGTAACCCTCACCAGCAATTTTATCACTATAATATGCCGGATCATTGGTAGGAAGAGCACGTAACTGCAAGTTAATTGTCGCAATTGCTCTGTTGCTATCTGTATATTTAATATAATTAAATTTTAACACAGATATATTATCTTGAATGCCTTTTAACCATTTACTCGAATACGGGCGATAATTAGCGCCAAACTTGATTAACTCTTTGTCTGACTGACGGCTATTATCAAATTGTTCTAAAGTCGATAAAATTGAATCAGCAATAACATTGTCGGTATCTTGAGTTTTTAATAGTGATTGAACATATTCACCACTCCATGGCGAAGTATCATTTTTACCTGTACCAAAATAATTATGTTTTAACTCATATAGGCGCTTTTGTTGATAGCCATAATCTAATAAATTATCATTATAATCAGCATCTTTAGGATTTAGCCATAAATCTGCATTTTGAGAATAATGCTCTATCGGAAATACCTTAATATTATTGCTCCCAGTACAACATGTCGCAGTAACAAAAAATAGAGTTAAAATCAGCATATTTTTAAACATAGTTTTTCTTTTCATTAAATTAAAACCAATCTTTCAGTCAACAGTCGAGCATATAATTACTTTTTTATTTTGATGAATAAGTACATTAAACTAATTTGAATAAGTTCACATATTAAAAAGTTAAATCCAACTGCATAGTAGCTATAGCTCTTTATTAACAAGATATTAGCAATAAAACAGTATACCACCCCAAATAATAAGGCAATGTTTTGGTATTTTTCAGCACGTAGTGCAAATAACTTAGTCGACAATGTTGAAGCAAAAGTCATTAGTACCGGAACAACTGAGAGTATTTGCAACAGCTTGATTGATTTATCATACTGATGACCAGCAAAAATAATAATTACGTATTTAGCAAAAATTAATAAAAATAAGCAACCTGCTCCACCCAACAATAGATTATATTTAAACATCTTATTTAGTTTATTACTCAACTCCGTATGCCCTACGGCTGCGGTAACCACTGGATAAGCAGCCTGAATAAATACTCCTTGAACTGATAACACTATATTAAGAATTTTATCTGCCACACTATAGATTGCTACACTAGTATTATTATCCAGTAAACTTAAAAACAATATGTTAAATGTAGTATAAAAGCTAATCAAAACCACTATAGTAAATGCCGACAATCCATTTTTTATAGTTTGCCAAACCTGTTGTAGCGAATATTCAAATTCAAATTTTAAGTTAAAGTCACTAACTGCCATTCTAAAAGCTAAAATACCAATTATTACCGAAACACTAGAATTAATAATAATCAGTTTGAACATATCATTGTTATTATGGATTAATAATAATAACATAACTAACCCTATGCTGCGGCTCAAAACATTCAATTTGGCAAGCTTATCTACTCTACTCATTGCTTGAAAAAACCAGGTTGGAAATAATATATTGCCAATTCCACCAAGTAACGCTAATAAAATTAG
>JAUPUP010000044.1 GCA_030917485.1 Pseudomonadota bacterium | reverse complement strand
TCAATAATGGTGGCTCTATGGCATATAATTTACAACAAGCTGAATCAGTAACCAGGGAAATTTTAGCTATGCCGGTGATCAGTAAAGTTGCTGTCTTGGGTGGGATTGATATTGTAGATAACAGTGCAACCAAAACCAATACATCAACTATGAGTATAATTCTGAAAGATTATGCCAAGCGTCCGCCTCATAGCGGTACTATAGATGAGATTATTGCTAAAACTCAGCAGATTGACAATAAAAATAAAAATATTACCGGATTTGCATTTAATCAGCCGCCTATTCGTGGTATGAGTACTACTGGGGGAGTAACTTTTTACTTACAAGCAAATCAGCCACGTACTGTAGAGCAAATTTATCATGATTCAGTTGAGTTAGTTAAGTATTTAGAGAAAAATTATCCAGCAGTGAGTTTAGCCGCACAATTTTATAATGTATCTACGCCGGAGATTGATATTAAAATTGATCCGGCTAAAGTATATTTATATGGGCTTACCTATGCTCAAGTATTTAATACCATGCAAGCAATTTTTGGAACGTATTATATAAATTATTTTACCAAATGGGAAGATTTATGGTGGGTTATCTTGCAGGCGGATTACCAGTTTCGTAAAACACCAGATTTGTTAAATACGGTTTATTTAAAAAATAGTACCGGCAAAATTATCCCCGCAGGCAGCGTGGCTACCGTCAAATACAGGAATAGTGCTGAGGTGGTAACTAGGTTAAATGACTTTTTAGCTAGTCAGATAGTGGCAAATCCGGCAAAGGGCTATACTTCCGGTGAAGTAATGAATGCGATTCGTGATGCTGTGCCAAAATTATTAGGCAAGGCATATACAATTACCTGGTTTGGACCTTCTTATCAACAAAATATAGCTGGCGATACTTCAGTAATTGCGTTTAGTTTGGGTATTATCATGGTATACTTGATCTTAGCCGCGCTATATGAGTTATGGTCACTGCCTATAGCAATTATGATGGCACTACCTTTTGCTTTGTTTGGTGCTGCAATTACTTTGATGGTATTTAATAAACCCAATGATATTTATTTTCAGGTGAGTATGCTGACTTTGATTGGACTTTCAGCAAAAAATGCTATTTTAATTACCGAATTTGCTATTGATGCGGTGCGTCTAGAAGGTATGACCTATCGGGATGCTGCGCTTCATGCTGCTAGAATTAGGTTTCGGCCAATTATCATGACCTCGATTGCGTTTATTTTAGGGGCGGTGCCATTAGTTACGGCAAGTGGAGCTGGAGCTAATTCACAGCATTCGGTAGGGCTTGGAATTATTGGCGGTATGATAGGCTCAACTTGTATTGCTACACTATTTGTACCACTGTTTTTTATTACAGTTATGAATTTTTCTAAAAAAGATGGCGAACACTCTGCCGGTAATTTAACGAAAGAAAATGCGAATTCCGCAAAATAAAATCGCAGAAAAGTTTAAAAAATAATGGTTAAAAATAAGGTTAAAAAGATTAAAAAAGAAAACAAAAACCGCACATGAAAAATCTTAAAATTGCGCTTTATCAGTTTAATTCTAGAGTTGGAGATATCTGCTATAATGCAGATAAACTAATTGAGGCAGCAACTACTGCTCGTGATAATGGTTGTAGTTTGTTTGTTGCTCCGGAGCTTGCTCTGTCTGGTTATCCAGCCAAAGATTTATATTTGCGTCCGGATTTTTATAGCAAGCTTTTAATTCAGTTGGAGCGTTTCAAAACCGTCCACGGCGTAACTATGCTTATTGGTTGTCCTTACCGTCATCAGTACTTTTCTAGCTCGAATAATTATTCTATGACTAATCACCCCAAATATCGCAGTATTGCTTATAATAACTCTTCCGATTATGATGGTGCTAATGATCATAATCATGTTAATTATAATAGTGCATTTGTATTTAGAGATGGCGTTATTCTGGGGCGTTATGATAAAAGTATTCTACCCAATTATGGGGTATTTGATGAATGTCGCTACTTTCAATCGGGTACAGACTCGTCTGGCACAGATACATCTGGGTTGAAACCATTAGTAATTGATTGCTGTGGAGTAAAATTAGGCATTTTGATTTGTGAGGATGTGTGGCAGAGTGAGCCTGCTCTAGCAGCAAAGATGGCGGGAAGTGAAGTTTTATGTGTATTAAATTCATCTCCATACGATATTACTAAACAGCAAAGGCGCTTGCAAGCTACAACTAGCAGGGTCAATGAAACCGGATTGCCTTTAATTTATCTAAATCAATGTGGTGCTCAAGATGAATTAGTCTTCGATGGAGCATCGTTTGTGTTAAATGCTCAAGGCGACCTAAAAGTGCAGTTGCCAGCATTTAATGAAGAGTTAGCCTATTTTGATTATGCAGATATTAATAATGTTAGCGGCAAAGATGGTGTAGGTAGTAAAGATATTAATAACAGTAGTAAAGATGGTAAAGAAAGTCAGAGTCAGAATAACACCATGGCTGTTTATCCTACTCAAGTTGAGAGCATTTATTCTGCGTTAGTAATTGCGGTACGTGATTATGTTACCAAAAATAGATTCGCGGGAGTTCTATTGGGTTTGTCGGGTGGCATAGATTCAGCCTTGACGTTAGCTATTGCATGTGATGCATTGGGAGCAGAGCGAGTAATGGCGGTGATGATGCCATCTGTATACACTGCGGATATAAGTTTGGTTGATGCTAGAGATATGGTAAACCGATTAAAGGTTAAGTATGAAGAAATACCAATTACTTCAATAGTGAAGCAGTTTGAAATTGAGTTGCAAAATGTATTTCCCAAATTAGAAAATTTAGATCCAAATACCTTAAGCATTACCCAAGAAAATCTACAAGCAAGAACGCGCGGGGTGTTATTGATGGCACTTTCTAATCGGCTTAAATACTTAGTATTAACTACTGGCAACAAGTCTGAAATGGCAACCGGATACGCCACCTTATATGGAGATATGGCGGGTGGGTTTGCTGTTCTGAAAGATGTCTTAAAAACCCAGGTCTATCAATTAAGTAATTGGCGTAATCAAGTAGAAGAAATTATTCCCCAGCGGATAATAAGCCGTCCTCCATCGGCGGAATTGCGCGACAATCAAACAGATCAAGATTCTTTACCAGATTATGCTGTGTTAGACCAAATTATTGTACTTTTCGTTGAGAAATTATTATCGCGTGAAGAGATTATTTCACGTGGATTTAAGCCGGATGTTGTTGATAAAGTTACCAAGTTATTAAAATTAAATGAATACAAAAGATACCAAGCAGCGGTTGGTCCAAAAATTAGTCTGTCAGCTTTTAATTATGATTGGCGTTATCCAATAACTAATAATTTTAATTATTAACTATTAATAATATATTAATAGTAATATCATAGATAAGCAATGGTTGTAGGTTTTACCTCTTCTAGTTGTGTTCTATATTTGAGGGTGTGTAAATTTATGAGTGTAGATTGTTCGCGTCCGCCTATTACTAATCCGATAAGTCCCAGCCTTAAAACCTTAACTAATATAGGTAAAAAAAAATTTAGCGTATTTGATACAAGAAATATTGAAGCTGCAAATTTGCCCACGACTAAGACCAAACTAATATTTAGTGATTCATCTACAGGTTTGACAGATTATTTATCCCAATTTTTACAAATGGTTGAGCAAGTAAAGGTTGGTGCTGCTAGTATTGAGAATGACTCCAATAGATCAAATCCTTTTGTAAATATGAGTAATGACGATTTTATAAAAATGGTAACTAACCTTTTTTATTCTAAAGATGGGTTAAAATTACCTAAAATTTATCAATTAATTATGCAGCATAAAAATGATGATTATAGCTTACAATCAATGCAAATACTTTGTAAGGTAATATCTGAGCGGATTTCACAGATTAAAATTATTAAACATAATTCGGTGTTTAAAGATGAAGAAAATTTTAACTTAATCCTAAAAGGGCATGTGGATGTTGCCAAAGAGTTTATAAAAGATCAAATTTCAATTAATGAAATAAATGATTTGAATGAAGAGCAATTAAGATCACTAGTTTCCAGGCTCATGGAAGAAATTGGTGATTTTAAAGAGTTTAAGAAAAACATCAAATTAGGCAGAGCAAAAGATTATAAAATTAATGCTTCATCCAATATGGCACCTCTTATAGCGTATGGCGCTTGCTCCGGTAGCAAAGCATCTGCTCCGTGGGTAGATAAGCAAATTCCAACACATGATGATATAGATGCGGCTGAGTTAAGCTCTGGAATTTGTATATTAACTGGTGCAGTAGCCTGGATGACCTATAAATCTACTCAAAATGGTCTGGATAGTGCCTGCAAGCACATTCTGGGGCTCAAAAAAAACGTATTGTTACAAACCGTTATACGACTTAATGATAAAAATTATAAATTTACTAAAGCTCAAAAAAAGCAGATAAAGTATGTTTTGAATATAAAGCGTGGAACTTTTTTAGCCAACATGTTTACTAAAAATACTCATAGTTATAAAGCTTTTCGGAAAATTATTAAGTGCATTTTAAAGGTGGAAAGTGATGTAACTGTGCGTACACAAGGGTTAATAAGCGCTGCTGCCGATGAGCATAATAATATAGTTGAACGGTGTAATATAACGCAAGACAATGCTACCACATCTGTTGATATTAAAGATAAGATTAAATCTAACATTAAAACCAGACAGTTTGGTCAATTAATTAATTATATAAATGGTTTATCTGAAGAGGATAAATGTAAAATTCCGCAGATTAAATTTAGGATAGGTAAATTTAGGGGCAATTTATTAACTTACTGGATAACTCAAAAAGATAATATTGCTCGAGATAATATGCAGCAATTTGGGGAATTGATAGATACACTCTATGCAAATGAGAGTATTTTAAATTCCATTAATATAGAAGGTTTAACCAAACCTTCTGGTGAAAAATATACCCTATCAAATTTAATGGCTGATGATGTAAATTATGACAAATTTAGTCAGCTTATTCGTACATATGAAGTTATTACTGTGCAGAATGGGTATGAAGTTATTAATAAAGCCAAGTGTATTTTGGACATGACCCATATAATTTATGCGATACAACGTCATAGCCGATTAACCGACAAAGAAAAAGATGATCTATTAATTGATTATCTAAAAAATGAGATATCTCTTGAAGATAATGGTAAATTCGGGAATATTAGAATTAAGCGTAATGTAAATTTAGAAAGGGCAGGACTTGGCGCTTTACTCTTTAATGGACGTAATGGCAAAGCTTATGCTAATTCGGTTGATCCGTCAGCAACCTTACCCATTATTGCGTGTTCTGCTGGCGTCGGCTATGCAATTTACTCTACCTTATCTCCTTTGTCTGAATGGTTTGCCCGAGGCAATACCACTACATTTAAAAATGTTAAATTACTAATTAAGCATGGAAAAGAATTGCCACGCCCGCCGATAGAACGTGTGGAACATAATCTAATTGAGCAGCAACGCATTGTTTCTCAAAATTTTGAAAGTCAAAGCTTTGACAAAGCAAGATTTGAAAAACGACGTTTTGAAAAACCATGTTGTGAAGAACCAGGTTTTGAAAATATGACGATTGGTGAAATAAAAACAGAACTTCTTAATATTACTAATAAAATTATCAAAAGTAAAGGCAAAAATAATGAAAGTGTTGAACAGGAAATTACTCGCTTAACAGATTGTTTGACTCACATTAAGAATAATCCAAGTGCCAAAGCTTACTATATTTTAACTGATACTGTCGAAAGTGGTTTTTTATTAGATAAATTATACCGATCCGTTAATAAGATACCTCAATTACTGCCATTATTAAATGAGGGATGGGGAGCAGTTAATAAATTGATATTCCCAGAAATCCACAGTCTGTATTTAGATAGATTGAATGATATAGTCTTAAATCAAAAGCAAAATTTAAATGAAAGCGTTTCAAGTCCAGAAGAAAGAGAAGAAATAGAATTAAAAGGAGAAATAGAATTTGCTGAGTATGCGGTTTTGCATGAATTTAAAAAGATTGTGGCAGCAACTTCATTTGATAATGCTAAGTCGGCTCTTTTGGGATTTTATAAATTTACTGGTATTATAAATTCGTGTAAATCAGAATCTGTTAAACAAGAAATGTTAAAATTTTTGACAACAGCAGTATATAGAGCAGAAAATGACCCTACTTCCAATTTTTATCCGTTACTCAAAAGGACACAGATTAAAGAGCTGATTATCCGGGCTTTAGTTCGTATGTTTGGTGCTCTCATGGTGGGAGCTGCTTTGGCTGTTACTACTACTGTGCCACTTGCATTACCGATAGCGATGTTGATTTTTATATTGGCTGGTGGACAAAAAGGCGTTACTTACGCACTTGCGACTAATTTTACTCATGCAACAGTGGTTAAGACTAAAGAATATAAGTCAGCAAAAAAATATTTGAAACTTACTGGTCTGAAAATGGATGATGATTTTTTTGCGCAATTAAAAAGTTTAAAAAAATCTTGCCTTAATGATGAAATGGTAAAAATTAGCCATTTTTGTAAAAAACACTATAAAAAAAATAAAAAAGCTGAAATTAATGTTAAGATTGGCGATAAATCATTGACAGAGTATTTAGAGTGGGTTGGTTATACTAAATTTCCGGGTGATAAAATTTATGTAGAACAGTTAAAGGAATTATCATCTAAGAGTGTAGTTGACGGTGTAATTACAGGTGTAGGTGCAAGCTCCTCAAGTGCAGGTTCAAGTTCAGGTGTAGTAGATGCCAAAAATATATCTTTAATATGCGCTAAAGTAAATGAAATAATCAGAGAAGTTACCAGTGAAATTGTAGATAAGCATACAGCCAATGAAGCTGTGTTCATTCGGATAATGGCAATTTGCTCGGCTGCTATTCAAGATAAAAATATAAGGCTGCAAATTATACTTGCAATTGCATTATTATGTATGAATCGATCGATTAAGCCCGCAGAAATAATTTCCACAGACAGATCTTTTTATACTCAACGCAATTATCTAGTAGCAGATTTTGCCTACGGAGTGTTTTCTTCTGCCAGTGGTATAGTTGGGGCGCCGGCTTTTGATATATTTCCAATATATCAAGCATTAATTAGTGGCAGTGGAATTATTTCGAGCGAACTTAGTTTACTTCTGGGTTTGAATCATAATAACAGAAATAATACCAAATCATATCAAGGCGGAATGAGTTTCTTAAAAGATATTATTATAGATTTATTAATTTCAATTAAATCTGATGCGGGCAGTGAGGTGTGTTTTTCTAATGCTAAATTGCCTGCCAGTAACAATAATAAAATTAAAAATGAAGCCAGCAGTGAAGTTATCAACTCAGTGGCTAATATCCTTGATGTTGAAGGTACTGCCGCCCACATTTTAAATACTCATACTGGTCGTCATTGGTTTACTAGAGTTGGTAAAACTACTAGAGGCAAGTTTTATTATTCGGCACGTGATAATTGATAGGCGTAATTGAGAGCCAAAGAGTATATGATAAGTTTTATTATTAAGCGACTACTAGTAGCCATCCCTACGCTGCTGGCAATTATTTTATTGGTATTTTTACTAGTCCATCTGGTTCCAGGTAATCCGTTCCAGGGCGAGAAAGCATTTTCTCCTGAAGTGATGCAAGAATTATTGCATCAGTACCGCTTAGATTTACCCTTATGGAAACAGTTTTTATACTATGTGAATGATTTATTGCATGGTAATTTTGGTCAATCGTATAAATTTATCGGTCAATCAATCAATGAGCTAATATTTCCGGATGATTTGGGAGGGTTTTGGGTAACCTTGCGCCTTGCTGCGTATTCGATGTTGCTTACTGTACCACTTGGGATTATTTTGGGGTGTTATGCAGGGTTGGCGCGTAATTCATGGTTTGATAAAGTTGTAATAGTTTGTAGTACAATTTTTAGCGCTGTTCCGGTTATTGTAGCTGGTCCATTAATAATCTTGCTTTTTGCGGTAACCCTAAATTATTTACCCGCTAGCGGTTTTGCTGATGGTGATTTTTTGCATTTAGTGCTGCCAGTGGGTATATTAACGTTAGCCTATTTACCAACTGTTTTAGTAGTTGCTCGAGGCAGTGTAATTGATGTGCTAAATTCAAATTTTATTAAAACAGCTAAAGCTAAAGGGCTGCCAACCCGAATAATTATCTTTAAACATGCATTGCGCCCAACCCTAATTCCGGTAATATCCTTACTTGGTCCAATGTTTGCCAATGTACTGGTTGGAGCTATTGTAACTGAGCAAGTATTTGCCTTACCTGGTTTAGGTATTTTAACTACAAATGCAGTTATTAATAGAGATTACAACCTAGTTTTAGGCATTACTATTTTAGGCAGCAGCTTAGCCATAGCTTTTAATATTTTGGTGGACATTGCCTACTTTTTTCTTGACCCAAGGATTAAGCAATAAAATAATGAATAGTAAACTAATTAATAAAATAGGTGCAGCAGGGTTTAATCCGTCGCAATCTACGGGATTTTGGCGAGGGGCTTGTAATAGGTTTTGTTATAATTATTTCGCATTGGGCAGCCTCATCTTTATCCTGGTGTTAGCGATTTTATGCATTATAATCCCGTTGATTAGTCGACATGAATATAGTACTACTGATTTTGCCAATTCATTAATACCACCAAATAGCATGTATTGGTTTGGTAGTGATGGGCTAGGGCGGGACTTGTTTGTTCGTTGTTTTATTGGCGGACGAATCACCTTTGAAATAGCAGTCGCTGCTACTGTAGTAGTGCTCTTTATTGGTGTTATGTATGGGTCTATTGCTGGTTTTTTGGGCGGTAAAATTGATAACTTAATGATGCGTATAGTTGATGTGCTGTATGGCATTCCTTTTTTGTTTTTTAGTATTTTATTACTAGCCTTATTTGGACAAAGTTTAGTCTTATCTTTTGTTGCTATTGCAGCAATTTCGTGGTTGGATATGGCTCGGGTTGTACGAGGACAGACATTGAGTCTTCGCAATCGAGAGTTTGTTGAAGCTGCTTATATATGTGGGGTGAGTAAATTTAAAATCATTACTCGGCATATAATCCCTAATTTAATTGGAGTTGTTATTGTGTATGCAGCTCTAGTAGTGCCGAATATGATAGTATTATCTGCCGTATTAAGTTTTTTTGGCTTAGGGGTTATGGAGCCGATGACTTCGTGGGGGTTATTAATTAGTGATGGGTCAAAAAATATGTCATCGTGGTGGTTATTGTTATTTCCTGCCTTATTAATGCTGCTAACTTTGCTCGCTTTTACCTTTGTGGCTAATGGCTTACGTGATGCGTTGGATAGTGATAGTTAATGACAAGTAGTCATGAGTAATCATAGATAATTATATTATATATAAATTAATAACTATTGAATTCATAAGCAGTTAATAGTTAATAAATGGTTAATAGTTAATAAGTAGTTAATAGTTAACAAAGTTTGAGTGAATTTGTAATGCTACCTATTTTGAAAGTAAAAGATTTAAGTATACAGTTTAAGAAACGTAACATCTGTATTAACGCGGTGAATAAGGTATCCTTTGCCTTAGATGAGGGTGAAGTATTAGGTATAGTTGGGGAATCTGGCTCAGGTAAAAGCCAAACAGTTCTTGCTATAATGGGTTTATTAGCTAAAAATGCGCTAACAAGTGGCTCAGTTAAGTTGTTAGACCAAGAACTGTTGGGCTTAAATAATATCAAATTGAATAAAATTCGCGGTAATCGGGTGTCGATGATTTTTCAAGACCCTATGACATCGTTAAATCCATACTTGACCATACAATCACAAATGACAGAGGTATTAATGCTGCATAAGGGTATAAGCCATAAAAATGCGTTAAATGAATCTTTAAAAATGCTTGATTTGGTAAAAATTTCTGATGCAAAGCGGCGCATAAAGTTATATCCGCATGAATTTTCGGGCGGAATGCGTCAGAGAGTTATGATTGCTATGGCGCTGTTGTGTAAACCAGAGTTATTGATCGCGGATGAGCCGACAACGGCGCTGGATGTTACAGTACAGGCTCAAATTCTTGAGCTGCTGCGTGAATTAAAAAACGAATTAAATATGGCAGTAATTTTGATTACGCATGATATGGGAGTAATAGCCAATGTGTGTGATCGGGTGTGTGTAATGTATGCGGGTAATATTATGGAAGGCGGTACTATTGAGGATATTTTTTATGCGCCAAAACATCCTTATACTGTGGCATTATTAGAGTCAATTCCAAAATTAGAGCAAGATGGTAATGATATTGATGCTAAGCTTAAAACTATTCCTGGAGAGCCGCCCAATTTGATTCATTTACCTGCTGGCTGTGCTTTTCAGGATCGCTGTTCTTGTGTACATGAAGCGTGCCGCCATGGCGAAATTGAGCCACAATTTTTAGGTGAATCGCACATAGTTAAATGCAATTTGCAATTCATTACATCAGGAGCGGTTATGCAAAATAGTAACTGCCATTTAGCCAGTAAAACCAACATATAAACGACATTACCATAAAAATTGCAAGAACTAAATATTTAAATAGATCATGATTTTTGGCAATAAGTATGCATCCAAGGTAAAAAGTGATTATTGCTGTATCAAAACGAAATGCATTCCACATATGACCTGAAATAAGGCCTGGTAATACGCATCCTAGATTGAAAAGAGCTTCCTTAATGAAATGGTTGCGCCATAAAATAAAAGTGATAATTATTAAAGATATGGGAAAAATTACGCGATCATAAATGTGTGATGTACCAGTTAATACATTGTAAATTTGCTCACCAATAGAGAAATCATAAACTAATCCAGGCCTTACCCACGACGGTATTTTACTTTCTACTTCTAAAAAAGATAGTGCTGAGCCTGTATGAATTTGCATATATCCCATAAAGAGCAACAATCCGCTTATACAAATTAATGAATAAATTACTAGGCGCTTTGCGGTTAATTCGTGTTGCTGGTATAAATGATATAACATGGGCAAAATGAAGAAAGCTCCAGTCATCCTTGTTGCAGATAATAATGCTCCACAAATTAAATAATAACGAGGCTGGTTGGTTTGCAAAAAGTAAAAGCCACAAATAGATAAGAATAAAAATAAACTTTCGGTTAAACCTGAGCAGAAATAAATATTAGCCGGACTAATTGATAAGATTACTATGCCAAATAAAATATTAATTTTTGTAAACAGATAGGTGTCGAGTAATAAATACAACATTCCTAAAGAAGAGATAAACAATAACTGATTTATTAATTCGCCAACTACATGAATGGGTAAGATACCATTTAATGAGGCTATCTTTAAGATAATGACCCATAAAGGAAAGAATGGCCAATTCGAACTTTGTCCATCAAAAGAAACATCATAGCCTGATTTTACGATGCTTTGGTAAATGCCGCTATCCCATCGCCATAGATTATTAACTAATGGTGTGGAATTATTTAATATCTTAGTTATTGCAAAATATTCTAAGCCAATTATTAACCGGGAAACAATATAGATGCTGAGTATTAAAAATATAATTTCCACAATATTTGCTTTATTTTGCGCTACTTGGGCTTGGTGGTAAGTTTTATTTTTAGAGGTATGCAGCATTTCTTTAAGATCCTATATTTTTTGTAAAATTAAACTAAAGATTAATAACTTTAGTTTGTAGCTGATGAAAGCTAGATTATTGAGTAAATTTTAAATGAAAAGATTTTAATTGGTTAATTAAATTAATAATTTGATCTTTAGCTGGTAAAAATGTCATTCTAAAATGCAGTGTGCCGGGTTTTTGACCAAAACCCGAACCAGGCACCACACAGATACCAGTTTCTTCAAGCAGCGCCAAACAGTACATTTCATCAAGATTACTATTTGTAGACTTGGCTATCTCCATCATATGTTCCGGTAATTCAAGCTTTACAAAAGCGTACATTGCTCCGTCAGGAGAATTAACACTGATACCGGGGATTTTATTTAATTCTTCACCAATTATTATTGATTTTTCGCGCAAATCATTTAAAATGGCTTGTTTTTCAGCTAAATATACTGGATAGCTTTCCTCGCCTGGATTGGGCGGAGTTACCATCAAATAAGTTGCTATTTGTCCTGTGACGTTAGCACATAAATTAATTGATTTTAATTTCACTAATTGACTAAATGCATCGTCTGGAACATTACGTATTTCAAAATAAGCAGCGCGATGGCCACATTCGCCAAAGTATCCCTTGGACATTGAATGAAAGCTAAATAGGCTCACATCATTAATTTGCATATCGTGCATTACTTTGGCAAAAGAATGAAAGGTATGTTTAGGGTTATAAATATTTTCTTGGTATACCTCATCTGCCATAATGCTTAAATTATATTTTTGAGCAAAGCGGATTATCATTTGAATATTACTGTAACTTAACACGGCACCAGTTGGATTGCCAGGATTAATAACAGTAATTGCTTTTGCGGTGATTCCGTTACCCCGAGCTTGTGTAATGCTGGTTTCGAGGGCTTGTTCATCAAGCTGCCACCCGTTGTCTTCATCTAAATAATAAGCAATGCTGGCCCCTCCTCGTAATTTGAGGCTGGCATTATACAGCGGATATTGTGGTATAGGTACCAGTATTCCATCGGTTGGAGACTTAATGATCGCCGTAATTACCATTTGTGCAGCTTCGCTGGCGCCGTCAGTTAGAATGATTCGTTTAAAATCAGAAAATATATTATCACGCTTTTGAATAAAATCGGCTACAGCGCGCCGGATAAATTCAATCCCCATCGTAGTCGAGTAAGCCCCAGTACCCTCCGGGATATAAGATAATATTTCTCGGGCACGTTTAATTGAATCTGAATGGAATAACTGAGATTTATGCTGATGGTTGATAAGTTCAGGGTATTCTACGAGGCTTAATATTTCACGGACGTAGCTAATTGGCTTTTGTAGAAAAGTATGTGGATTGCCAATATTGCAGTAAATAATCTGCCGACCTTTTTGTTCAAGCTCTTGAGCGCGTTGGGTGAGCACGCCACGCACCGCATATTCAGCAGCCAATAATTGTGGGTTTAAATCTTGATATTGCAGCATTTATTTTTTTAACTTTACTTTATTATTTTTTATAACGTTTATTATAACTAAGTGATGCAGACGCCATTATACACTATATGATTCATGTGCTGTATTAACAAATTTATCAATAAAAGTGGTGTGAGCTTATATAAAAATTGTTCACAGCTTACTTAATTCACAGATTACTTAATAAATGGGCAGACAATAGACAAATTTGCATCTACTTCTAATTACAAAACAGTGTACAATCTGCGGTATTGAGATCATAATTATAACTATTAATGGAGTGTGAACATGAATAGGTTTATAGCTTTCTTAGTGTCTATTTGTATTTTGATAATTGCTTGTTCTGCGTGTAATAACGGCAGCACTACCCCCAGCGCTAGTTCTAATTCCAGTCCTCCGGTACCACCAGAACCAATTATTGATGATTCAATTACATTGCTGCCCTACGTTCAACTGAATGTGGATGAAGTAGATAGATTTAATTGGTACAAAGGCGTGCCTTCTGTCGATACCAACCAGGCAATTACCAGTTTCACCGATTATTTTCCAACTGATTACAGTGGCGACACTGAATCGCAATTTACTTTAACTGGTAGTCCAGCTCTAACAGCATATTTTGTTTTTGATAAATATGGTAATTTAGATGTAGCATCACCACTTTCTAAAAATTCATTTGAATCGCTTATTCAAGATCCAACCTGTTCTATGTTAGATAATGATCCAAATAAATATTATTGTAAATTAGAAGCTGTAGCTGCAAGTGAAGTAGCTCCAGGATACTCAAAGATTGGTGCGCTTCCAATTATTTTATATGCTGGATTGCGCAAGTATAATATTGCTGAAATGACCAGAAATCTTACTGGCAATTTATCGACGACGGGTGGATCTTCTGGTACATGGGATAATGTACCAATGCGTCCTAATCCATTTGATTATGATAATGGCGTTTTCTTGCCTGCTGGAACAGTTGAACCAAGCACTGGCCAGTATCCGGTGTATTATATGGAAATATCTGCAGTTCCAGGTGATTTTACTTCATTACCAGTATCAATAGTTAATCTGCAACAGTATTTTTATAGTCCAGATGGATTGGAAACATTTAGCTTTGATGCATCTCCTTTGGTCTCTGATGGATCTGCTACCACTTGTAATATTGTATTATTGACCGGAGTAAATTCATTTTCTTCTCCCCATACCCCGCAATGCCTGAATACAACTCCAGCAAATACCTATTTTTCAATTACCAACAGTGGAGTCTTAACCGCAACTAAACAATTGTTGCCGGGAATATATCAAATTAATATAAAAGCGAGTGAATTAAGTGGTTCAACTACGGAAGTAGCGTACCAAACTTTTTATATTAATGTAGCGACAGGCAATCCTAGTTTAGCGCAATGGAAACATGGGTATGTAGCTAGCAGTAATATACTGAAAAATTTCAATTCAATTTATACTTATCCGGCAGGTGATCCAGTTACCTCATATGAAAGTAGTGGGTTTCAATCCAGTTACGAAATTTATGGAGAAGATTTGTCTACCATAAATAATATGATGCCACTTCACCCAATTAAGACTACTTTTTCTGAAATTATTTCTGAACAGTATGCCTATTCATCACAAGTTGAGTCTGCATATAAAATATCTTTTTGGAAATTAGTACAAAATGCAAACCCAGAGTCGCAAATTACACCGAGCGGCATCACAAATAATAGAGAAAGCCAATGGCCTGCCTTCACTGCTGCAGTTAAATCTGTTGTTGATCCAAGCACTGGCTCACTAGGTAAAATTGGAGTTGGGTTAACACTGAACTTTGATTTTGATAATAATCCACGTGCTGATTTTTCTTATTATAATAGTCAGCTGCAAACTTATTTAGCCCGATCATTGGTGAATGCCGTACTAACCGTTTCTGAGCCATCGCCTTCAGGTACTGGTTCAATCATTGACGGATTGGCT
>JAUPUP010000043.1 GCA_030917485.1 Pseudomonadota bacterium | reverse complement strand
TTGGTATTTAAGCACCTTGGTATGTATGGCTTTGTGGTGATGTCAGTCTTTTTGGCGATTTTAATTGCTGGGTTTATTTATATTTGGAAAATAGGGGCATTAGAATGGGAATAGAAAACGTACTAAACGAGGGTTTTATTACCACTACTGCAGATAAATTAATTAACTGGGCGCGTACTGGATCGTTATGGCCTATGACTTTTGGGCTAGCCTGTTGCGCTGTTGAGATGATGCATGCTGGAGCTGCGCGGTATGATTTAGACCGTTTTGGTACAGTATTTAGACCATCACCGCGACAATCCGACGTGATGATAGTTGCGGGCACCTTATGTAATAAAATGGCGCCGGCATTAAGAAAAGTATATGATCAAATGCCAGAACCGCGCTGGGTTATTTCAATGGGTTCTTGCGCAAATGGAGGTGGATATTATCATTACTCATACTCAGTAGTGCGTGGGTGCGATAGAATTGTTCCGGTTGATATTTATGTGCCAGGATGTCCGCCAACTGCAGAAGCGCTTTTATATGGTATTATTCAATTGCAAAATAAAATTAAGCGTCAATCAACAATTGCCAGAAAGAGTTAAGATGGATATGCAGCAACAAATAGAGATGCAGCAGAAAAACAGCATTACTTGTAAGGTGCGCGATTTGCAGCAGGCTGTGAGTGTATTACTTGAAAATAAGATACTAGATAGTATGATTACTCACAATCAGATGACTATCATTATTGATGCTGATGATTTGGAAGAGGTTATGTTGAAACTTCGCGATGATTCAAGCACAAAATTTGAGCAGTGTGTAGATTTATGTGGAGTAGATTATTCAGCATATCATAATGATTACACTGGTTCTCGTTTTGCGGTAGTGTATCATTTGCTTTCCTATACACATAATTGGCGACTGCGAGTGCGGACTTTTGCCAAAGATGATCAATTCCCGATAGTTAAGTCGGTGACGCATGTGTGGAATAGTTTAAATTGGTTTGAACGTGAGGCATTTGATTTTTTTGGGATTATGTTTGAAGGTCATCCAGATTTACGCCGTATTCTAACTGATTATGGGTTTATTGGGCATCCGTTTAGAAAAGATTTTCCGATTTATGGGCATATGGAAATGCGTTATGATGAAGAGCAAAAGAGAGTTATTTACCAACCAGTAACAATTGAACCACGCGAAATTACACCGCGGGTTATTCGTGAGGACGGTTATAGTGGAAGAAATTAAAAACCCAGAAATTGAGAACTCGAGAGTTAGTAACTCAGGAGTTAGTAACTCTCGAGTTAGGAATTCAGAGATTAAAAACTATACTTTGAATTTTGGGCCGCAGCATCCTTCTGCTCACGGCGTGTTACGTCTAGTGCTTGAGTTGGACGGTGAGGTGGTGCAGCGTGCTGATCCGCATATAGGGCTGCTGCATCGTGGTACTGAAAAACTTGCTGAGACGAGGACTTTTTTACAGACTCTGCCGTATTTAGATAGGCTTGATTACGTATCAATGATGTGTAATGAGCACGCTTATGTAATGGCTATTGAGAAAATGCTAGGTATTCAAGTCCCGGTTAGAGCTGAGTACATCCGGGTGTTATTTTCTGAAATTACCCGTTTGTTAAACCATTTGATGAATATTGGCGCTCATGCTTTAGATGTGGGGGCAATGGCGGTATTTTTATATACTTTTCGTGAACGTGAGGATTTACTTGATTGTTATGAGGCAGTGTCTGGAGCACGGATGCATGCGGCGTATTTTCGTCCTGGTGGAGTGTATCGGGATTTGCCGGATATTATGCCCAAGTATACCGAGTCTAAAGTTAAAACTAAAAAGCAGTTAGACCGGGCAAATGAAAATCGTCAAGGTAGTTTACTTGATTTTATTGAAGATTTTGCAAATAAATTTGATGGTAGAGTTGATGAATACGAGACGCTATTAACTGATAATCGAATTTGGAAGCAGCGTAATATTAATATTGGCGTAGTTGACGGTGACCGTGCTCTAAATTTAGGTTTTACTGGGGTTATGCTGCGAGCATCAGGAGTTGCCTGGGATTTACGGCGTAAACAGCCGTATTCGGTTTATGATAAACTTGATTTTGATATTCCGGTGGGTAAAAATGGCGACTGTTATGATCGGTATTTAGTCAGAATTGCTGAAATGCGTGAATCAAATAAAATCATTAAGCAGTGTGTGAAGTGGTTAAAAGCAAACCCTGGTCCAGTGATTATAGATGACCATAAGGTTGCGCCACCAAAGAGGGGTGATATGAAGCATGGTATGGAAGAAATGATTCATCACTTTAAGCTGTTTACTGAAGGAATGCATATACCACAGGGTGAAGTTTACCAGGCTGTAGAACATCCCAAAGGTGAGTTTGGTATATATCTGATTTGTGATGGGGCAAATAAGCCGTATCGCATGAAAATTAAAGCTCCTGGTTTTGCCCATCTAGCCAGTCTGGATGAAATGAGCCGCGGGCATATGATTGCTGACGTGGTAGCGATTTTAGGCACGCAGGATATAGTTTTTGGTGAAATAGACCGATAAAATACACATGTACAAATGGTTATTCAATTTTTTGCAAAATTGATGAATAAACTTACAAAAAGGTATTGTAATGTTAACACAAGAATCTTTAAATAAAATTGATGTAGAATTAGCCAAATATCCGGAGAATCAGCGCAGAAGTGCGGTTATGGCTGCGTTACGTATTGCTCAGGAAGAAAAAGGCTGGCTGCCGAATGAATTGATCGAATATGTAGCAGATTATTTACGTATACCTCCGGTGCAGGCGCTTGAGGTGGCAACTTTTTACGGTATGTATAATATTAAGCCAGTTGGCAAATATAAACTAATGATTTGTACTAATTTACCTTGTGCGTTATCTGGCAGTGTTGATGCTGCGGATTACTTGAAGAGTAAGCTGGGAATTAATTTTGGTGAGACTAGCAGCGATGGTAAGTATACTTTGATTGAGGCTGAGTGTATGGGTGCATGTGGGGATGCTCCGGTAGTTATTGTGAATAACCATAAAATGTGTTCACGGATGACTAAGGAAGCAATTGATAAAAAATTAGCGGAGTTGCAATAATTATGGCAATATACCAAAATGGGGTCATTTTTGCTGATTTAGATACTAGCGTCCCTGATTGTTGGACTTTAGAGAGTTATCTGGCTCGGGGCGGATATCAGGCACTAAATAAAATATTAAAAGATAAAATTTCTCAGGAAGACGTAATTGCTGAGGTTAAAGCTTCTGGCTTACGTGGGCGTGGCGGTGCAGGGTTTCCCACTGGATTGAAGTGGAGTTTTATGCCACGCGCAATTCAAGGTGATAAATATATAGTTTGCAATAGTGATGAAGGTGAGCCGGGTACATTCAAAGATTTAGATATCATGAAATATAACCCCCATTCTTTAATTGAAGGGATGATTATTGCTGGGTTTGCTATAAGCGCTGGTGTTGGGTATAATTACATTCATGGTGAAATTTTTGAGATATATGAACGCTTTGAAGAGGCATTAGCCCAAGCTAGAGCTGCAGGATATTTAGGCGCTAATATATTGGGTAGTGGATTTAATTTTGAACTATTTGCCCATCATGGTTATGGAGCGTATATTTGTGGTGAAGAGACGGCGTTACTTGATTCATTAGAAGGCAGGAAGGGGCAGCCACGATTCAAGCCACCGTTTCCGGCAAGTTTTGGCTTATATGGACGTCCTACCACAATTAACAATACTGAAACTTTAGCCTCAATTCCGTTTATTATCCGCGATGGTGGAGCGGGTTTTCAGGCAAAAGGCATTCCCAATAATGGTGGAACTAAATTATTTTCTATATCTGGGCATGTTAATCGCCCTGGTAATTATGAAATTCCACTAGGTACTCCGTTTGCAAAATTGTTAGAAATGGCGGGCGGAATGCGGGATGGCAAAAAACTCAAGGCAGTTATTCCAGGAGGATCATCAGCCCCGGTATTGACTGGCGACATGATGATGGACTGCACTATGGATTATGATTCAATTGCTAAAGCAGGGTCAATGCTTGGTTCTGGTGCGGTTATTGTGATGAACGAAGATGTATGTATGGTGAAAGCTTTAGAGCGCTTAGCCTATTTTTACCATGAAGAATCATGCGGACAGTGTACTCCATGCCGAGAGGGTACTGGATGGTTATATGAAATTATTCATCGAATAGAGCATGGACATGGTAGAGTTGGCGATCTTGAGTTATTAGATAGTATTGGCAATCAGATGGCAGGACGCACAATTTGTGCGCTTGCTGATGCAGCAGTATTTCCGGTGCGTAGTTTCACTAAGCATTTTAAAGATGAGTTTGAGCATCATATAGAGCACAAAAAATGCAAAGTTAACCACCGTTGGTGTTAAATTGCGGTGATTTTGTTGTTAGGATAAGAAGTAAGAATTATGGAATTAGAGTTAGACGGTAAAAAAGTTAATGCTGAGAGTGGCTCGACTATTTTAGAAGTGGCGTTGCGGGAAGGTAAGTATATTCCTCATTTTTGCTACCATAAAAAATTGTCGATTGCGGCTAATTGCCGGATGTGTTTGGTAGAAGTAGAAAAAGCTCCTAAACCATTGCCAGCTTGTGCAACTCCGATTACTGAGGGCATGAAAATTCACACTGCATCTAAAATGGCGGTTGAAGCCCAAAAGGGGGTAATGGAATTTTTATTGATTAATCATCCGCTGGATTGTCCAATTTGTGATCAGGGTGGTGAGTGTCAATTGCAGGATTTATCGGTTGGTTATGGTCGTTCTAGTTCACGCTTTGAAGAAGAAAAACGGGCGGTAACTAATAAAGATTTAGGTCCGTTAGTATCTACCGCAATGACGCGGTGTATTCATTGTTCGCGTTGTGTCCGCTTTACGGATGAGATTGCTGGGTTTCAAGAATTGGGCATGAGTTATAGAAACAATCATGTTGAGGTTATGCCGTTTATAGGGAAGACGGTAAATAGTGAATTATCTGGCAATATTATTGATATTTGTCCGGTGGGGGCGTTGTTGTCTAAACCTTTTAAAAACCAGTATCGTAACTGGGAATTAGCTCGGCGTAAAACTATAGCTCCGCATGATGGTTTGGGAAGTAATGTTATTGCACAGATAGATAAGTACCACAAAGTGGTGCGGGTGTTGCCACTAGAAAATGAAGAAATTAATGAATGTTGGTTGTCTGACCGCGACCGGTTTAGCTATGAAGGCTTATACCACGAAGAACGGGCAAAAGTGCCAATGATTAAACAAGACGGTAAATGGCATAATGTAGATTGGGAGACTGCGCTAGGTTATGCAGCTCGTGGAATTAGCGGGGTCATTAATGATTATGGATCTGATACAGTTGGAGTATTAGCTAGCGCTAGTTCTACTACTGAAGAATTATATTTATTGCAAAAACTAATGCGTGGATTAAATGTAGCTAATATTGATTCACGATTAGGGCAAGCAGATTTTGCGCTGGATGATATGCTTTGTGCTAGTGGCGGCAGTGGTAGTGTAGATGGCGTGGCTGCGACAACAAACAGTGCTTTTTATTTAGGCAGTTCCATTGATGATTTAGTGGGTAGTGGGGCAATTTTACTAGTTGGCAGTGTGATACGACAAGAGCAGCCGCTGTTGGCTCATCGGATTCGTCAAGCGGTTAAGCATGGTTGTGAATTAAATGTTATTAATGTAATGCGTGAAGATTTGCTGTGTAAGACTAAAAATCAGCTTACTTGTGATCCACGTGAGCTAGTATACTTTTTGGCTCAGGTAGTTAAGGCTACGGCTAAAATGGGCAATGAAGCTCAATTAGGGCAACATCAGTTAGTTGATCAATTGGTTGACTTAAATGAAGTTGAAATTACGCCGGAGGCTGTGGCTATTGCTGATAGTCTGATGAAGCATAATGGTTACATTGTGTTGGGTGAGGTAGCTAAGTCGTTGCCGGATTATTCGCAGGTAGTTATTTTAGCGCAGCAGTTGGCCCAAAATATTCAGGGTAAGTTTGGTATATTATCTGGGAAAGCTAATGAAGTTGGTGCTCAATTGCTTGGTTGCGTGCCGTATAAGGGAGCTTTTGGGCATGCTGTGTCAAATAAAGGTCTGAATGTTACCCAGATGTTAGTCAAACCCCGCAAAGCATATGTATTATTAAATACCGAATTAGAACAAGATGTGTATAATTCAGCATTGGCATTAAATGCGTTAAAAGCAGCCCAAACAGTTATTGTTATGTCAGCATTTGTAAATGATAAAATGCAAGAGTATGCAGATGTAATCCTTCCTATAAGCCCTTATGCTGAAACTGCGGGGTCTTATATAAATATGTTAGGCAAATGGCAAACTTTTAATGGAGTAGCTAAACCACTCCAAGAGGCTAAACCTGGCTGGAAAGTGCTGAGAGTGTTGGCTAATCATTTACAAACTGAAGGTTTTGACTATAACAGCATTGAAGATGTGCGCAATGAAATAAAGCTTGGGCTTGATTTGACTAAATTATGTAATACCAAGGTATGTAATACTAATGTATGCAATACAAATGCATGTGATACTAATGTATGCAGTGCTGGCGATATGAGCAAAGATAGTGGTAAAGTTGGTGATTTAAAAATTATGAAGCCGGTATTAGATGGGCTGGTGCGTTTTGGTATTCAAGGACCTTATGCTGGGGATAGTATTACTCGGCGAGCGTATTCTTTGCAAAATACTGATCATGCCAAACTGCCAATACTATCAATTAGCCCCAAACTAGCAGATAAGCTGGGAGTGGTAAAAGGGCAGGAAATTACGCTTAGGCAAGGTGATGCACTGGGTGCAAACGCTGCGAGCGGTAAATTTAATTTAGCAATATGCGACAGGTTGCCAGAAAATGTGGTCTTATTTACTGCAAATAAGCTAAGCAGCGATTTTGCCGGTAGGTATGATAGCATAGAGGTTATCAGTTAATTATTAATTTATAAAAAATTAGTTTATAAAACATTGCGTTATAAAACATTGGTTTATAAAAAACAGTCTTGTTAAGCAATATTGTTTCTAGGAAGTTAAGGTATGGATACGTTACAACACTTATTGGGGAATTATCTAGGCTATGGAGTATGGCATATGCTGTGTGCGGTAGCCGTAGTTGTGCCATTAACGATTTTTGTTGCGTATTTAACTTTTGCGGAGCGTAAAATATTAGCTTATATGCATGCTCGTTTAGGGGCTAACCGGGTTGGACCAAAAGGATTATTGCAGCCATTTGCTGATTTATTTAAATTTGTGTTTAAGGAACTACTCACCCCATATAAAATCAGTAAAGGGGTTTTTTACAGTTCTCCGCTAATCATTTTAGCTTGCGCTCTTTTAGTGTGGGCAGTAATTCCGTTTAATGCTGAGTTGGTATTTGCGCATGTTAATGCCAGTTTATTATACGTGGTAGCAATATCTTCACTTGGGATTTACGGCATAATTCTGGCTGGCTGGTCAGGTAATTCAAAATATTCTTTTTTGGGTGGAGTGCGTGCAACCGCACAGATGATTTCTTATGAGTTAGCTATGGGGTTTGCCCTGGTTGGTGTATTAATGGTATCCGGCAGTTTAAATTTGAAAGAAATTGTGGATAATCAGGCAGTTGGAATGTTGGGTGGAAGTGTTTTATCTTGGAATTGGCTACCGCTTTTTCCATTTTTTCTGGTTTATTTAATTTCTGGAGTTGCTGAGACTAATCGTGCTCCTTTTGATGTATGTGAAGGTGAATCAGAGATAGTTGCGGGCTTTTTTGTTGAATATTCAGGTACTTCTTTTGCTTTATTTATGCTTGCTGAATATGTAAATATGGTTACTATATCGGCGATGGCGTCTTTAATGTTTTTAGGTGGCTGGTTATCTCCATTTCCAGCGTCATGGAGCATAGTGGGAGTTGCTGGGTTTCATTGGTTATTGCTCAAGGTATGTATTTTACTATTTGGTTTTATTTGGTATCGCGCAACTTTTCCGCGATATCGTTATGACCAAATTATGCGCTTGGGCTGGAAGGTGTTTTTACCTATTACTTTAGTGTGGATTTTTGTACTTGGCTTATGGATGGTGTCGCCATTGACTATTTGGAAATAGTTGACTATTTGCAAATAAATTAAGAGATATACTTAAGAGATATATTTTAGAATATGAAAGCTATTTAAAATGATTAGAAAATTTATAAATACCTATTTGTTGACTGAGTTATTGCGTGGTATGGCATTAACCTGGAAGGTATTGTTTACGCCTAAAGTAACATTACGCTATCCAGAAGAAAAAACCCCATTATCGCCACGGTTTAGGGCATTGCATGCCTTGCGTCGTTACCCCAATGGTGAAGAGCGTTGTATAGGCTGCAAATTATGTGAGGCGGTATGTCCAGCTTTGGCAATTACGATTGACGCTCATGAAAGAGAAGATGGGACAAGGCGTACTACTCGTTATGATATTGATTTGACTAAATGTATTTTTTGTGGGTTTTGTGAAGAAGCGTGTCCAGTTGATGCTATTGTTGAGACTTCAATCCACGAGTATCATGGTGAAGAACGCGGTGATTTGTTTTATACCAAGGAAATGCTTTTAGCAATTGGGGATAAATATGAGCCAATAATTGCTAAAAATAGAGAACTAGATCATAAATATAGATAATTTAATTGTAAAGGTACAAAACTAGTAGAGCATAGGTGCAGGTAGTTTTACCATGTGGTATAGGTAACTTGAGCATAAGCGCAGAGAACTTGATAGTATGTAATTGGAGTGTAATATAAATGGTGACGGTTGTATTGTTTTATTTATTTGCAGTAATCTTAGTTGGTTCTGCTTTGCGGGTTATTACTGCAAAAAATCCGGTGCATTCAGTACTATTTTTAGTGTTGGCATTTGTAACCGCAAGTTGTTTATGGTTAATGTTAAATGTAGAGTTTTTAGCATTGAGTTTAATCTTAATTTATGTTGGCGCTGTTATGGTGCTGTTTTTGTTTGTAGTGATGATGCTTGATATTGATTTGGAAGAGATTAGGAGTGGGTTTTGGAAAAACCTACCATTAGCGATATTGTTGGGTGTGGTTATTTTAGCGGAAATGGTAACTATATTAGTTAGACGACCGATTGTAGTAACTGGTACTGCGGATGTTCAAGTTCTAAATCCGGATAACCTAAGCAATTCATATCAGGTTGGGTGGCTAATGTATACTCAATATTCTTATCCGGTTGAATTAGCGTCGATGATTTTATTGTTGGGGTTGGTTGTGGCAGTAGCGTTGACCTTACGGAAGACGAATAAAAATGCTAAGTACCAAAATATTGCTGCTCAGGTAGCAACCTCCTCTACAGGTAGAGTTACTATGTTAAAAATGTCAACAGAAATTGATCAAATAGCCACCAATGAAGTAGCTAAGGAAGTGATTGCGGAGATAACAAGTGCTGATGGGGGAAGTAAAAAATGATTGGAATTAATCATTATCTAGTATTGTCTGCAATTTTATTTGCAATATCAGTAATGGGTATTTTTTTAAACCGTAAAAATATTATTGTGGTATTAATGTCGATAGAGTTAATGCTGTTAGCAGTTAATTTTAATTTTATTACATTTTCAAGCTTTTTGCATAATTTAGCTGGACAGGTTTTTGTGTTTTTTACTTTGACTGTGGCGGCGGCTGAATCAGCTATTGGATTAGCAGTTTTGATTATATTATTTCGTAATTTACGTTCAATTAATGTTCAGGATATGGACAGCTTACACGGCTAGTTGGGGAGATTAGTAAAAAATGATACAAAATTTAATGGTAGAGAATCCGTTTGCACACCTATATTTGTTAATAATATTAGCTCCGTTAATCTCATCAATAATTGTTGGTTTATTTGGTTTTGCTATTGGTAAGCGCGCCAGCCACAGCCTAGCAATTTTGGGGGTGTTTATTGCTACCATTTGTTCATACATAGTATTGTATAAAGTACAGTGCCAGAATTTATTTTATAATGGCAGCTTGTATACCTGGCTTACGGTTGGTCATCAAAGTTTTGCAGTTGGCATATTAATTGATAAATTAACTTCTATTATGTTGGTAGTTGTATCCAGTGTATCTTTAATGGTACATATATATACTATTGGTTATATGGCTGGCGAAGAAGGATATCAGAGATTTTTTAGCTATATTTCATTATTTACGTTTATGATGTTTGTATTGGTTCTGGCAAATAATTTTGTTCAATTATTTTTTGGTTGGGAAGGTGTTGGTTTAGTTTCTTACTTATTGATTGGATTTTACTTTAAGCGTGAATCAGCAATTTTTGCTAATTTGAAAGCTTTTTTAGTGAATCGGATTGGCGACTTAGGCTTTTTACTTGGAATTAGTTTGATTTTAGCTTATTGTGGCACTTTAAATTATAGTGAAGTATTTAATATAGTGCCAACCTTAGCCAATGCTACGCTGCCGGGTGGGTTTAATCTAATTACAGTTATATGTATACTGTTATTTATCGGCGCGATGGGTAAATCTGCTCAGTTTCCGCTGCATGTATGGTTACCTGACTCGATGGAAGGTCCAACTCCAATTTCAGCATTAATCCATGCGGCAACAATGGTAACAGCCGGTATATTTATGGTTGCCAGATTATCCCCATTATATAATATGTCCCATACTGCTTTAAGCGTAATTGTTGTGCTAGGTGGCATAAATTGTTTATTTTTAGGTATTTTAGGTATTATTCAGAATGATATAAAACGTGTAGTAGCTTACTCTACGTTATCTCAATTAGGCTATATGGCGGTTGCGCTTGGGTGTGGGGCTTATTCAATAGCAATCTTTCATTTGATGACGCATGCATTTTTTAAAGGCTTATTGTTTTTAGGCGCTGGTTCGGTAATTATTGCTATGCATCATGAGCAGGATATGCGTAAGATGGGCGGTTTGGCTAAATATATGCCAATTACCTACGTTACCATGCTCATTGGGAGTTTGGCATTAGCCGGTATTCCGCCATTTGCTGGTTTCTTTTCTAAAGATATGATTTTAGAATCAGCCAAGCTGGCTTATCAAAGTGGTTTACCAGCCGGATGGTTTGCTGTATTTACTGTATATGCCTCAGTAATTGTTACCGGAATTTATAGTTTTAGATTGATATTTATGACTTTTCATGGTGAAGAGCGGTTTAGAAATAGCCATCATGATCATCAAGAACATAGTCACGGTGATCATCATGGTGTAACTGAGGTGCGCGAATCGCCTTGGGTGGTAACTTTGCCGTTGATTTTAATGGCAATCCCTTCGGCTATTATTGGCTGGATTGGGTTTAGCTCTTTTGTGAGTAACTCAGTATTGGCGGATTCAGTATTTAATATTGGCTGGTATTTATCGCATATTCAGGATGAGGCGGTTATGCCGGTGCAGATGGTGATTCAAAGTTTTAGTGAGCTGCCAGTTTATTTAGCGTTCGCTGGTATACTTATTGCTTGGATGTGCCATAAAAATCCAGCTTTTACCGAGAAGTTCGTTAAGGCAATTGGACCTGTATACACATTATTAGAACGTAAGTTTTATATGGATGATTTATATATTAATTTATTTGCTCCTGCGGGTAGAGGTATTGGCAGGTTTTTATGGAATATCGGCGATGTAGTAATAATTGACGGGCTAGCGGTAAATGGTTCGGCTAAGGTGGTAGATTTATATTCGAAGATATTGAGAAAAATACAAAGTGGCTATGTGAACAGCTATGCTACTTTTATGGTATTGGGAGTGATTATATTGCTTACTTTCTGTACCCGTTTAATATTTAATTAAGTAAAATAAAATAAAATGAATTAAATTAAATAAATTAAGATAATACTCGCAGTTCAGGATTGAAAGACAAAGAGTACATATAAATAAAGGATAAGGACTAAAGAATATGATGATGCATAATTTGATTAGTTTAACAGTATGGACGCCAATTATTGCCGGTATATTAGTGTTGCTGGTTGGTAGCGGTAAGAATGGGGGGTCATCCAATGGGTGTTCATCCACTGGATGTTCATTCAGTGAATGTTTAGCTCGTTATGTAGCGCTTATTGGTTCGATTATCAGCTTTATATTTTCTGCGATAATCTTTTTTAAATTTGATCCAGCAGTATCAGGCATACAATTTGAAGAGTATCATCCTTGGATTGAGAATTTACATATAAATTACCATATGGGTGTTGATGGTATTGCTATGCCATTTTTATTGTTAAATAATTTTATCACTGTTTTGGTTATTTTAGCTGGATGGCGAGTTATAAAATATAAAGTTGCGTTGTATAATAGTATGTTTTTAATTATGACTGGCTTTATGTCGGGAGTATTTGGCGCTCTGGATGCAATTTTATTTTATGTGTTTTTTGAAGCTATGCTAATTCCAATGTATTTGATAATTGGCGTGTGGGGCAGTTCTAACCGGGTTTATGCAGCAATTAAGTTCTTTTTGTACACCCTGTTGGGTTCTTTATTAATGCTTGTTGCATTGATTTATTTATATTATGCCAGCAATAATAGTTTTGAGATTTTTGCGTATTACCATACTCCACTTAAGATGGTAGCGCAAATTCTGATTTTTATTGCATTTTTCTTTTCCTTTGCGGTTAAAGTTCCTATGTGGCCGGTGCATACTTGGTTGCCGGATGCCCACCCTGAAGCTCCAACTGGCGGTTCAATTGTTTTAGCTGCAATTACTCTAAAAATCGGTGGCTATGGATTTCTACGCTTTATTTTACCGATTGTTCCTGACGCTTCGCGTTATTTGTCTGGGGTTATGGTAACCTTATCGCTGATTGCAATTGTATATATTGGTCTAGTAGCGATTGTGCAAAAGGATATGAAAAAATTGGTTGCTTACTCGTCAATATCTCATATGGGATTTGTAACTTTGGGGTGTTTTTTGTTTGTTGGTCCATTACTAAACATGTGGGGCTTAGAGGGCGCTATTGTACAAATGATATCGCACGGTTTTGTAGCTGCAGCAATGTTTATGTGTATTGGGGTTATGTATGACAGAGTACACTCGAGAAATATTGTTGATTATGGTGGTGTAGTTACCAAGATGCCAATTTTTGCAGCGTTTTTTATGTTGTTTGCTATGGCAAATTCGGGCTTGCCAGGAACATCGGGATTTGTTGGTGAGTTTATGGTAATTATGGGCGCTATGCAGACTAATTTTGTGTATGCATTTCTTGCTGGATTGGCACTTATTTTGGGGGCGGCGTTCTCATTGTGGATGTATAAGCGGGTAATATTTGGGGAAATTACTAATAGTCATGTTGCAGAAATGAAAGATGTAAATGGTTTTGAATTTGTAGTCTTGACTTTGTTGGCAATTAGTGTGATTTGGATGGGTGTTTACCCAGATATTTTTGTGGCTAAAATGCAAGTAGGCGTGCGCGACTTAATCATTCAAGTAAGCAATAGTAAACTAGGTGGATAGAAAAAGCAAACAATAAGATGTATATATACTCAAAGTATTTGAATGTTGGACTAGGAATATTGCAATAAATTGCGACGGGGACGCGTCCCACCATGTACAAACTAGTACATGAGGAGCAATTTATAAAATATGACAAAGTCCAGCTTTAGCTTCGCAAGTAAACCAAAGACGAAGAGTATAGTTAAAACGCAAAGAAGGTGTAGGTAGGTATAAAGCTATGATGGATATGACAACAATGAATATGAATTTAATTACTGCTATTCCCGAAATATTTATGGCAGTTATGATTGTTTTTATGCTTTTGCTAGATGCATTTATTGATGAGAGTAAAAAGTCAGTTAATACTATATTGACTATCTTAACTTTGATTGGTGGATATATTCTTCAGCTTATTGTTTTTGTGCCTACTCAAATTAGCATGGCATTTAATGGTATGTTTGTTCTGGATGGTTTGGCTGAAGGAATGAAATTATTTGTATATGTGTTTAGCATAGTTGTTGTGTTATATATTCGTCAGTATATAAATGATAAGAAATTTATGAAGGGTGAATTTTACGCAATATTTCTTTTTGCTATTTTGGGTATGCAAGTAATGATATCGGCAAATAATTTGCTTATATTGTATATAGGTTTAGAATTATTTTCATTAGCTTTGATTGGCTTGGTGGCGCTTAATCGTGATAGTATTCGTTCAACTGAAGCAGCCATGAAATATTTTATTTTAAGTGCACTAGCCTCGGGAATTTTGCTCTATGGTATTTCGTTTATTTTTGGGGCAACCAATGAGTTGCAGTTAGATGCGGTGTTTAGATCAATTTATGCAGCTAACGGTCAAAATTCAGGTATGTTGGTATTTGGTTTGGTATTTATTGTTGCTGGTTTAGTATTTAAATTAGGTCTGGTACCGTTTCACATGTGGGTTCCTGATGTGTATGAAGGCGCATCATTGCCGGCAACTACACTTATCGGAACTGTATCCGAAATAGCTGGAGTAGTGTTTATTATTCGTTTCTTAGTTGGTGGATTAGTATTGCTGAGCAAGGAATGGGCGGTTATGCTCTCAGTAGTTGCGTTTTTATCTGTGTTTTTAGGAAATATTGTAGCAATTAGCCAAACTAATATTAAGCGTCTTTTGGGGTATTCTGCAATAGCTCATATGGGGTTTATTGCTTTTGGCTTAATGACGGTATCTGTTAATGGAATATCAGCAGTATTATTTTATGTTGTATCCTACGTAATTACTGCTTTGGCTGGGTTTGGGGTATTGCTTGCGTTATCCGAAGGTGGCTTTGAATGCGAAAAAATTGAGGACTTAAGCGGTTTGAGCAAGTCTCATCCAATTTATGCTGGAATTATGCTTTTAGTAATGTTTTCTTTAGCAGGAATACCGCCATTGGTTGGGTTTTATGCCAAATTCACCATTTTAAGCGCTTTGATTGAGGCTGGATATATAAAAAGTGCTGTATTTGCAGTGATTATGGCGTTGATAGGCGCGTTCTATTATTTGCGTGTAGTTAAAGTTATGTATTTTGATGAAAAAGATATTGAACTCCGAGCTGCCAATACTGGAGTTATTAGCCGTGGAGTATTAGTAGTCAACGGTGGGCTATTGCTTTTGATTGGGATTATGCCCGGTAATTTGATGCGGTTTTGTTCGTATTTATTGACCAGTTAGAGCTGCTTAAGAAACGGAGTTCTAGGACTTTTCTAGAACCCGTTATCTTTTTGTTATGTTTATTATAATTGTGTATTGTATCCTCTTGTATTGTGTTCTTAAGACTACCTAGTTACGCCGTTGAAGGCTAGTATAATTACTATTATTCCGATTACTAATAAACCAAACAGGATGATATTATTAACTGGGGCGCGATAATCGGTCGAGGCATAAGCGGTGTTCAAGGTCAATGTATTACTTTGTCGTCGGCGCAGGCTTAAAACCATTAATACCGGCAAAACTAGCTCTAATAAAGCGCCAAAAATTGCTGAATAAACTAAAGCTAAAACAAAACCGTCAGGATAAAATACGGCAAAAATAAATGGTAATGAAAAAGTGAGTACGCACGTTTGCAAACGTCCTAAAATATGATCCTTGCGTTGAAATAATTCAGCTAAAAAATCAAATAATCCAAGCGAAACTCCAAAAAAAGAAGTGGTGATGGCAATGTTAACAAATAAATTGCTTACCCAGGCTACGATGGAGCTATTGGAAATTCGAATTAAAGAGCCAATAAATTCATTTACCGACCAGTGGTGTTGTGTTATTGCAGTATAGCTATTAAGACCATATAACGGGATTAATCCAAGTGTTACCAATATCCAGATAAAATATACCAGCAATGGTAAACTCGTACCCAATATAACAATTAAATGTAACGATTTGGGTTTATTTCCAACATACAGCCGGATACTTGGAATTACAAAGTGACAGCCGAATGCAGTCATTATTATAGGAATAAGTAAAGAAACGCTGTGCCAAACATCTGGTAAATGGCGTATTAATTTTAACTCAACCTTAGGTAATAGCAAGCTCATCAAAATAATGAATAAAAAGCCTTTGCCAAGTAAAAAGAAACGCATAAAGTAATCTACATATTTAGTCCCACAAAAAATAATATATGCAAAAATTAATGTAAATAAGGATGTGTTAAGCCACATGGGTAATTGTATATTAATATATAAAAGCAACCCTGCAATCAATGTGCTGCCTCCAGCTAAATATGCGGATAAAGTGCTATATAGGAGGCAGAGAAAACAAATTGTAGTAACTAGTTTGCCAAACCTGCCTAGAGTAGACTTAGCCATTGTGCCAAAGCTATTGTAGCGCTCATTACATGCGAGACAAACTTCAAGTACGCATAAAGCAGATAAAGTCATTATTGCCCAAAAAAGTAAAAGTAACAAAGTGGTAACAGCGAAACCAGATTGTGCACTAACTAAAGGAAGAGCAAGCATTCCTCCTCCTAAAGCACTGCCGGCTACAATTAGTACACAACCTAAAAATTTTTTTACAGGAATATGCTGCTCTATAAGATTAACCATAAATTTCTTTCGATAATAATTAAATATAGCCAAATGATAGCTATACTCTTTGTCTTTCAATCCTGGACTGTGTCATATCTTATAAAACGCTCCTCGTATACTTATATGTACACGGTGGGACTCGTCGGGACTAGTTCCCGTCGCTTTTTATTGCGATATTCCTTGTCTTCGACTCGAAATACTTCGAGTATCAAAAAAGTCCAACTTTAGTTTCGCAAGTAAACCAATTACGAATAGTATATATACCATTTTCCTGCTCAAGCATTATGGATTATAACAAATTATAAGCTAACTAAGATTTTCAGAATTATTTTATGATTCAACTTCTAATAAAAAGCTTGTCTGCCATCACAGACCTGTAAGCTACAAACTACTATTTAGTATTTCTAACAATTAACTTTACTATCCCTATAGAATAGGTAAAACATAATAACATGGTTAAACAAAAGCTAACTGGTAAATCAAGATAATAAGAAAGATGTAGAGCAACAACAAGTGAAAGATTAGCAACACTAACACTTATAGCAATAATGCGATAAATTGATTCGCCCCATTGGATGCCAATTGCTCCTGGAATTATAAGCAAAACAAAAACCAATAAAGCACCAACCACTTGACATGCCATTGATACAGTAATTGCTAGCACCAGAAAAAATATTATTGATAATAGCTTTACTGATACATTTCTTGATTCTGCAACTACCGGATCAATTGACGCAAATATTAGAGGTCTACTTATTACTATCATAATAAGTAGAATAATTATTGCCAATCCTAAGAGTTGCCAGATTTGTGTAGTTGATACTGCAAAAATATTGCCAAAAAGAATTGCCATGACACTGCCAGCATAATTATTCTGAAAAAGAAACAGAAAATAAGTTCCTAATCCCAAAACAAATGTTAAGACAACCCCAATGGAAAGGTCATTTTTCTTGATTTTATCTCCCATTAAACCCATTACAATAGCTATTACTACATTTAGGATTAGCTGTCCAACAATTGCAGGAATTCCCAATAATGCAGAGGCACAAGATCCGGTCAAGCTCATATGGCCAAGTGCATGTGCAGCAAAGCCCATGCGCCTTAAGATAATAAATACACTGACGATCCCGCATACTGTAGCAACAATAATTCCACCAAATAATGCATTTTGCATAAAGCTATAGACCCACATAGGTATCCTCTTTTACACACTCAATAGTTGGACAATAATGTACACCGTTACCGCTAAAATGAATAAAAGCATCTAGATGGCTGGCTATTTCATGCATATCATGTGAAATTATCATTAAGCCAAGCTTTTGATGTTGATGAATTTTCTGCAATGCTTCAATAAAATGCTGTTTGGCATGAGGATCCAGATCAGCTAGAGGTTCATCAAGCAATAATATTTGCGGCTGGTTAACTAATGCTTGTGCCAAATAAATTCTCTTTTTTTGACCTCCAGACAAAGTAGCAAAAGACTGATGTGCATAATTGGTAGCGCCAACCAGCTCAATCAATTCTTCCACTTTGTTTTTTAATTTTTTGCCAATCCATGGTAAACCATACTTCCAGCCATAAAAACTGCTAGTAATTAAACTAGTCCCGCTCATTCTGTCTGCAAGATTGATTTCACGTTCCTGAGCGATGTATGAAATTAAATTATTACATTTCCCAGGTCGTTGTCCAAGGATAGTTAAGTCACCTCTTACAATTGGAATAACGCCTAATATTGTTTTTAGAAAGGTAGATTTCCCGGTTCCATTTTTACCTATAATTCCAATCCATTGATTGTCATTTATTTCAAGGTCAAAAGCTGGGGTCACATTTTTGCAAGAGTATCCCAGCTCCAGATTTTTACAAATAATCATAAATAATTATTTCTTGGCTAAAGCGTGGTTAGTATTTTGCACTTCAGTTGTTAACCATTTATTTATAGTCGTGTTAGCTGGCATGGTCTCAGTTACCCCTACAACAGGGATATTATATTTCTTCGCCAAATCTTGCATGTTTTTTGTAATAGAGTCAGATACCTGGCTATTGTAGAACAGAGCTTTTACCTGTTTCTTTGTAAGGAGACTTTGGTAATCTGCAATTATTTTAGGAGTAGGCTCAGTATCATTCATGACTTTCCACTGGAAGTCAATACCTTCCATTTTTAAGCCCATAGCATCAGCCATATAGCCATAAACTGGTTCAGTTGCCGTAACCGGTGTTCCAGCATATTTTGATTTTGTAGTATTTATCATTTTAACTACAGTATTGTGATCGTTAATAAAAGTAATTAAATTCTGATTAACTTCTGCAGCGCCAGAAGGGGTTATTGCTGAGATTTTATCCGCTAAGATTTTTGCAAGTTTTGGGAAAGTATCTGGTTTATACCATAAATGTGGATTTTGTCCCGATTTCACCCCAACCAAATCTGCAACATTAATAATGGTAACTTTTTTCTTATCAACCCCAGCAATCATTTGATTAATCCAGCTATCATAATCAGCACCGTTATAAATTATAATTTGTGCCTGACGAATTGCTTTGCTTATTGATGGAGAAGTTGTAAATAAATGAGGGTCTGCATCTGGGTTACTAATAATACTTTGTACCCTTACTTGATTACCACCAATTTCTTTGGCAAGTTCACCATAAAAATTCTCAGCTGCAACAATATTTATTTCCGCGGCATATGAACTTAATCCAAGTGTAGCTAAAAGAGCAAGTAAACTAATTTTTTTCATACAAAATACCTTTAAAAAAGTTAGATAAATTCAATTAAATTTTATTATTCTT
>JAUPUP010000042.1 GCA_030917485.1 Pseudomonadota bacterium | reverse complement strand
TATGCTCTACAAAATGAAAATCTGGTTGCACTATGCCTGGATCGTAGTTGTGATATGTTAATTGCAATACTTGCGGTGTTAAAAGCTGGTTGCGCATATGTACCAATAGAACCGTCTTATCCTAAGGAACGAATAAAATATATTTTAGAAGATGCTAAACCAATAGTAATCGTGACTAGTCAAAAATACTGCGGCAATTATCAAACAGATGAACTAAGAGAATTAATAATAGATGATGAACCTTTAAATCACAAGTTATCCGGCTACACATCAGTTAATTTGAACATTGATATCATTAATACTAACCTTGCCTATGTCATTTATACCAGTGGAACTACCGGCAAACCTAAGGGGGTGTTACAGCAGCATAATAATGTATCACGTTTATTCTCGGCTACTGAGGAATGGTATCAATTTAATTGTAATGATGTATGGACCTTGTTTCATTCTTATGTATTTGACTTTAGTGTGTGGGAAATGTGGGGTGCTCTTTGTTATGGCGGAAAATTAATAATTCCTTCATACCTACAAACCCGTGATTTTGAATTATTCTATAATTTATGTGCTAATGAACGAGTTACGGTACTCAATCAAACCCCGATAGCATTCTATCAGTTTATGCAAACAGTACTTAGTAAAGGTAATTTTAATAGTTTACCTGATTTACGCTATGCGTTTTTCGGGGGAGAAAAGATTAATCTGAATCAATTAAAACCATGGTTTAATATCTACGGCTATACTAGACCACAATTAATTAACGTATACGGAATAACAGAAACTACTGTACTTTCAACATTTAAAGCAATTAGTGCCGAAGATATGGATAAAATTTTATCAATCGGAACTATTATTCCAGATCAATTTGCTTATGTATTAGATGATAATTTACAGCAGCTACCAATAGGAGATATTGGAGAACTACATATAGGGGGAATGGGTCTGGCTCGTGGATACCTTAATTTGCCCCAACTAACCAAGGAAAGGTTTATCCACAATCCATTTCAAACTGATGAAGAAAAACTAAATAAAGTCAATGACAAATTATACAAGACTGGTGATCTGGTGCGCTACTTATCTGATGGAACACTTGAGTATATCGGGCGTAATGACTTTCAGGTTAAAATCCGCGGGTTTAGGATTGAGTTAAGTGAGATTGAAAGTAAACTGACTGAATATCCAAAAATAAAGCAGGCAGTAGTGTTGGCAAAAGAGTTATCCTCTCCAAATAATACAGGAACAAATAAATATTTAATCGGCTATTATGTATCTGAAACCAAATTAGATGAAGCAGAAATTTTTGAGTATCTATTATCCAGACTTCCAGATTATATGTTGCCAAATGCTTTGCTACACCTACAGCAATTACCCATAACAGTTAACGGTAAATTAGATCGCGGGGCGCTACCGGATGTTTCAGTTATCCGTAGCAATATTTATGTAGCTCCAGCTAACCAACGTGAAATACAAGTATGTCAAATATTTGCTGAAGTATTAAATTTATCAGTAGATATGGTTGGTACTACTGATGACTTTTTTCGATTAGGTGGCAATAGCATACTAGCGATTAAGTTGATTGGTCTGTTAAAGCAGAGATTAAACTTAAATATCACAGTTAGCCAATTATTGGTTGCAAGAACTATTAGAAAAATGCTATCCGAAGCGCATAACGCAGATATTTCAATGATAAAACCTGAATTAACTGATAAAAATCACATTATGTCAACAACTGAAAGTGGTATTTTAAACCACCTCTTATTAATTGGATTAAATGATATTACGTATAATGAAAGTTTTATTATTGATATAAAAAATGATAATATGGATTATAAAGACTGTAAATACTTGCAAAGTAGATTAGATAAGATGTCAGATGCACTATGTATGTTGCATGCCAATTATATATACGATGGAGAAGGTTTTAAGCGAGTAATTAACAAATCCAGAATTTATGTTGAGGAAATATATATAAAAAATGATTGGTCTTTAAAAGTTGCAGAACTAGCTCGAATACCTTTTGATATCGCTAAAGATAAATTAATTAGGATATATTTATTAAAAAAAGATAACCTAGCTAAAATATGTATTGTAGTACACCATCTAATAATTGACTCAACTTCTGCTTCTAATATTTTTTGCCCCGGTTTATTAAATAAAAATTTTAATTTACCCCAAAATAGATATGATAGTTATGCAAAAGCTATTACGGAAATAAATTTACAATACCAAAATAACCGCTTGAATAAGATTAACTATTGGCAATTACAGTTGGAAATGGCAGAAATAATACCATTGCCGGCATATAATGCGCTGCAGCCAATAGTAGGCAAGCAAATTTCCTTTAGTATTGATACGCATACGATTCAACAAATAAAACAAATTATCCAGGCTCAAGGCATCAGTCTATTTAGCGTATTATTTGCTAATTTTTGTGTATGTATTAACAAATTTTATAATTTATCCAATACCTTAATTAGAACCAATATTGATGAACGCATCTATTATCCACAGGCAGGCGATCTGTTTGGCTGTTTAGTAAATCATGTGTTTTTATCTACCGCCTCTGAACCCTCAAAGACATTGCTTGAATTTACACATCAAGTGCAACAAAATACCTATGCTGCAATGGCAAATGCAGTTGGTTTTCAGGATATAATAAAAATTAATCGTGAAAAAGTTACTCAGTTAGCGAAGGTACAGTTTAACCTAGATGTGGAAGAATTAACTGTTACAAAAGATTATATACAGTCTCAACTTTGTACTCATTCCGGACATATAAAAAATGATCTTTTCTTTGAACTAGACAGTAAGTCAAATCAAATGTTGGGTCGTGTAGAATTTAATACACAATCTTTCTCACCCCAACAAATAGAAAGCATAATTGATTGCTATAAATTTTTACTAACGTCATATGCTGATAATTTAAACAAAACTGTAACCAATATCCAATTGATAGATAGCAAAAATTATATTAACCTGATGTTGCCTAAAAACAAAACAACTTATCCACAACATAAAACTATTGTACAACTATTTGAGGAACAAGTATCTAAAGTGCCAGATAACATCGCATTAGTGTATGAAAACATACAGATGAGCTATCAGGAATTAAATGAAAAATCGAACCGGCTAGCACGCTATATGCTTGATAAATATGCTCTACAAAATGAAAATCTGGTTGCACTATGCCTGGATCGTAGTTGTGATATGTTAATTGCAATACTTGCGGTGTTAAAAGCTGGTTGCGCATATGTACCAATAGAACCGTCTTATC
>JAUPUP010000041.1 GCA_030917485.1 Pseudomonadota bacterium | reverse complement strand
AGTGATCAAGATGCAGTAGCAACTGTATTAGGCAAAGACTTAGAGCGTGAATATTCACTATATGACATTCTAAAACGTCCCGAAGTACATTATACTGACTTAATTAAATTTAATAAATTTAATAATCTTATATCTGACGATGAAAGAATTTGTGAGCAGGTTGAGATTCAAATAAAATATTCTGGTTATATAAAACGTCAAAATGAAGAAGTTGGACGGCATGCGCACTTGGATGATATTAAAATAAGTATTAACGTGGATTATGCGCAAATCAGTGGATTATCTGCCGAAGTAGTACAAAAATTGAACCATTTTCGCCCCGAAACAATTGGGCAGGCTTCTCGGATTTCGGGTATAACTCCAGCCGCAATTTCTTTATTATTAGTTTATCATAAAAAGGGATTTCCAATTTTGACTACGTGCTAGAAGAAGTCCCCCACTGATTTACAGAGCGAAGCGATTTCTTTAATCAATAATCTTACATGAAAGATTGTTGATTAATAATTACACTGATGAATAAAATAATTAGAAAAATAAAAAAGATGATAAAGTAATGAAGAAAATAATTAAAAAAATCCATAGACGCCACGCAATTGAAGTGATTACATACGGTTTAGTTGGTGGTAGCGCATGGGTTGCCCAGACTGTAGTTTACCTTGTAGCCATTCGTTGGGGGATTTTTCCATCAATTGCGATGATTTTAGGTAATTTTTTAGGCATGATAGTTGCATACATGGGGCATGTGCGGTTTACTTTTAAACGGAAGCATAAATTTTCTCGTGGAGAATTTATAAAATTTATGGCAACGTCTGTTTTGGGCTTATGTTTTAATGTTGGAAGTGTTAGAATTATAACTAAAGTATTGTTATGTGATCCGCATTATGCTGTTTTGCCGACTTTACTTACCCCATTGCTTACTTTTTTAATTAGCAAGTTTTGGGCGTTTAAAGATTAAGAATAGGTGAATCTAATGCGTTATTGGTTAATCAAGTCAGAACCGTCAGAATTAAGTATTGATGATTTAGCTGCATTGCCGAATCAAACTGTTGAATGGTTTGGTGTGAGAAATTATCAAGCCAGAAATTTTATGCGTGATGAAATGCAAGATGGGGATTTAGCCATATTTTGGCATTCATCCTGTAACAATCCAGGCATTTATGGTATAGTGAAAATCATTGGGGAAACCCATCCGGATAGCTATCAATTTAACCCGCAAAGTAAATACTATGATTCAGCCTCAACTACAAATAGCCCGCGCTGGTGGTGTGTTGATGTGGTTTTAGTGCATAAAACTAATTATGTATCTATTGATAAATTAAGGAGCTGCCCTGAGTTATCTCAAATGCAGGTGCTAAAGCGGGGAAATAGGTTATCAGTTAGTAAGGTTAGTCGACCAGAGTGGGAATTTATTCAAGGTTTATTATCTTAATGAGCGTTTTTTAGTAAAGAAAGTTTGGATTATGTCAGATTATTATTTATTTACTTCAGAATCCGTTTCTGAAGGACACCCAGATAAGGTTGCCGATCAGATTTCTGATGCGATATTAGATGCGGTGCTTGTTCAAGATAAATATTCGCGAGTTGCCGCAGAGACCTTAGTCAATACAGGTCTTGTAGTGTTGGCAGGAGAAATAACCACCAATGCTAAAGTCAATTATGCGAAGGTGGTGCGTGAAGTGATTAGGGATATTGGATATACTAAAAATGAATATGGCTTTGCAGCAGATAGCTGTGCAATTCTGGTAAATTATGATGAACAGTCAGAAGATATTGCATTAGGGGTTAACGAAGGGCAGGGGCTTGATTTAGACCAGGGTGCTGGAGATCAGGGTATTATGTTTGGGTACGCTTGTGATGAAACTCCAACTTTGGCGCCATTTGCAATGTATTATGCACACAGGCTAATGGAGAGGCAAGCCCAAATGCGTAAAACTGGGCAATTGCCATGGATACGCCCAGATGCTAAAGCACAATTAACTATACGTTATGACCAAGCTACGGGTAGAGCGGTGGCTATTGATACGGTTGTGCTGTCTACTCAGCATGACCCGGATATTAGTCATGCACAAATTACCGAAGCAGTGATTGAAGAGATAATTAAACCGGTTCTGCCACAAAATATGTTGATTTCTGACACGCGTTACTTAATTAATCCTACTGGTAAATTTGTGATTGGCGGACCTATGGGAGATTGTGGCTTAACCGGACGGAAAATTATTGTAGATAGTTACGGGGGCGCAGCTCCGCATGGGGGAGGTGCGTTTTCAGGTAAGGACCCGTCTAAGGTTGACCGTTCAGCGGCATATGCAGCACGTTATGTAGCTAAGAACATTGTTCACAGCGGATTAGCGACTTCATGTCAGGTGCAGATAGCTTATGCAATTGGGGTGGCTAAGCCAGTGGGAATTAATGTGCATACTTTTGGTAGTGGTAAGATTGATGATCGTAAAATAGAAAAATTGGTTATGGAGCATTTTGATTTACGCCCTAAAGGTATTATTCAAGAATTAGATTTACTTCGTCCTATTTATCGTAAAACTTCCAACTATGGGCATTTTGGGCGTGAAAATGAGGATTTTAGTTGGGAAAAAACTGACAAGGCATCTTTGTTAAGATCGGCAATATAGGCTAAATAGTTAGGCGCATTGATTCAATTAATTTATTATTTAGAGGAATATACCGCTTAATTTATTAGGCTTTTATTTAAGAATTGATTTGACAGGATAGAGTAGTGTGTGCTGCACTGCATCACAAAAAACATAAACTGATTAAATTAATATGTTACAATTATGTCAGGTGTGAGAAAATTTTAAATTACTTCTTTATTGTTCTTATATTTTCTATTGTGATCATTAAAGTTCTTGTTTAAAGTCAGTTCTCATTTTATGTTTAATTATCGTATTGGAAAATAATAAGAATGGATAATAAGTTATTTGTGGCATCTTTAAGTTTTAAAATTAGGGATGCAGAATTATCGGAAATTTTTGCTGCGGTTGGAGTTGTGGTTTCAGCTAAAGTGATCATGGATCGTGATGGTCGAAGTAAAGGTTTTGGATTTGTGGAAATGGCCACTGAGGAAGAAGCTGAGGAAGCTATTGCTAAGTTACATGGTAGCGTCCAGTTTGGTCGCGCTATTGTGGTAAGTAAGCAAAAACCGCAAGAGCCACGAGCGTTTCGTCAGAGAGCGAATACTCCTTACTGATAAAAAAATTGGTGCATTTTTGCACCAATTTTTTTATATACTTGAGAATTATTTATTTAGGTATTTAGGTTGTTTTATGAATCATGGAGGGTAAGTATGGAACAAAATATTAAATCAATTACTATTTATACTAAGGAAACTTGTCCATATTGTATGATGGCAAAAAATTTATTAGCACAAAAAAATGCCCAGAATATAGTTGAAATAAGAGTTGATCTAAATTCAGATGAGCTTGATAATATGATTAAGAGAAGTGGCAGAAAAACTGTACCACAAATATTTATCGGTGACATACATGTTGGTGGTTTTGATGATTTGTCGGCACTTAATCGTAGTGGCAAATTAGATGAGTTGCTAAATAAATAAGTAAGTATAAATTAGAGATCAGGAATCAGCCTATCTATAGGGCAGAAAGTGTACTGAATTTTGCCAGCCGTCTCGCCATGCCCCCACTCGCTATATGCCATAATAGTCTCATTGTTAATACACAGCCCCTATGATTTTTTTAGGGATTTTGTGTTAAACTCCAGTTTTTGGATTTCAAATAATTTCAAATAAATTAAGAATGGCTTTAGTCCTTACTTTTTTATTATTTTTATGTTATTAATTGTTTTACTGACTGTATTATTGACTTTTTATATTACCCCTTAAGATATTTTCATTATATAGAAAAAGCGAGCACTTAGGTTAAGAATATTATTTTATAGTGGATTTTAAAATTGCAATACACTTTACGGCATTCTCATGGTTGATATGCGACTCCTGAAAAAATTGTACCTGTACCACAATCAAGTTTCATGTTTGAAT
>JAUPUP010000040.1 GCA_030917485.1 Pseudomonadota bacterium | reverse complement strand
TTCCCCATGTAGTCTATATGCTATCTAAGTTTCTAGCTAATTCTAATTTGCTAAATGTTTCATATGAAACATTACAAGCTTTGCTTGACAATATCAAAAACACGCTGTGAAGCACCTTGATATTTATCAATGAATTGATTACAATGATCTTTTAATTCAACATATTCATTAACATTATGTAACATTTTATGAATAGCATCACTTAACTTACTTACGCTATCAATTTGATAAGCACAACCATCAGTTAAACAATTTTCTGCTATTTCGTTGAAGTTATACATTGAATTTCCAAAAATCACTGGAGCATGCATAAAAATTGCTTCAATGGGATTTTGCCCACCAAAATCTTTAAAACTACCACCAATTATTGCTAGATAACTAATTGCATAATATGCCAACATCTCACCCATACTATCGCCAATAACAACTTTAGTCTCAGGTTTAATTAAATTACCGTCGGAACGTTTTTGATAATTTACGTTACGTTCAATTAATAAATTTTCAAGTTCTGTAAATCTTTCTGGATGACGCGGAATAATTAAATATACTACATCTTCTGAAAAATCAAGATTATCCAGAATTAATTCTTCTTCTCCATCACGAGTTGAAGCAAATGTAATAACTTTATGCTCCGCAAACATCTGTTTAAATAGCATAATCAATTGATTTATATCACTATTTAAAACTAAATCAAACTTTGTATTTCCAACTACAGCCAATTTACCAGAATAATTCAACTTAGCAAAGTTATTTAATGTATTTTGATCTTGACATAGAATTCCTGTAAATTTATTTAAAATCGACGCCAGCACCATTTTAAAGCGATTATAGCCAATGTATGACTTATTTGATAGGCGAGCATTAACCAAGTACAACGGAATTGCATTACGCGCGGCAAAATGAACTAAGTTTGGCCAAATTTCGGTTTCTAAAATTATTCCCAATTTAGGTTTAAAGGTTTTATAAAATTGTTGAACACTAAAACTTAAATCATATGGCACATAATGAATATGTGCATATGGATATAATTTTTTAGCCGTTTCCCTTCCCGTTGGTGTCATCGTTGTAATTAATATTTGATATTCCGGTAAATTTTCATTAAATAATTCAACTAATTTATACATCGCCCTAGTTTCACCTACTGACACCGAATGAAACCATACAATTGGTTTTGTGCTTGGGTTAACTAAATTCCACCCAAAACGCTCATGCCAATTTTCTAAATATTGCGGATTTTTTTTCCCGCGTTTTTTGAGATACAACGGAACTAATGGTGCTAATAGATATAAAAGACCCGAATAGATTATTCGCATGTACTTTCTTCTTTTTTAACTGGTTCTGGTTTTTTCTTATCCGCAGGATTCATTATTGATGCTGTATTACTCATAAAATCCATAAATTTATTCATTAAATTTAACGGATTAACATCTTGAAGAGATTTAGCTGAATTAGCCATGGTCTTCATTGCCTCCATTTGGCGAACATATTGTTCTAAATAAACGATTAAATTTTTAGAAAAATTTATTTGTTTGTCACATTCTTCAATACATTTTTCTGGTGAAGTAAACATTTCATTATTTAACATGATTAAGCTCCAATAAATTATTTTTTATAATATATTCAATTAGTTCAGATGGTTCAACTCTTGATTTATAACCACCAAAATTATGTGCTATGCTACTTTCTAACATACCAACATAACTAGGATCACTATGTAAATAAATAGCTAATGTCGGTTTAGCCAATAAATTAGCTAAATGTGTAAATCCAGTATCTACTCCAATAATTAAATTCGCATTTTTTATTAAATCAACTAATTGTAAAAATCCTAACTTATCCACAACGACAACTCGTTTATTATGCATTTTTTGCTGAAATTGCTGTGCAAACTCTAGTTCAGTCTGATTACTATAAGTTAAAATAATTTTCAATTCGGTGTTTAGAATTATCCATTCTGAAAATTCACGCCATGTTTCTAATGACCATTTTTTATTTTCTTTCGATGTACCATGTAAATAAAGTACATAACCTTCTGGATAATAAATATTACAGTTAGCAGCGTTAACTTTAAAATCAATTATGTTTAAATCATGATCTAATTGAAATATTTTAGCTATTAAACCGCGTAACCTTATTACTGCAACATTATTTTGATTAACTGTGTATGTGTAATCATAAAAAAAGCTAGCTAACCACTCACGTGCTGATTTACAATCTAAACCATAAATTTTGCCCTTAAATAAAAATTTAGCTAAAAAAGCTGATTTAATTAATCCTTGTGTATCAATAATATAATCATATTGTTCATGATTAATAGAATTTCTAAATTTAATTAAATTATATAACCAACTCAATTTATTTTTTTTCCATTTACGTAATGGAATACTAATCACCTTATTTATTAGTGGAGATAACTCAGCAATACCTTTAAAACTTTCATCAACTAACCAATCTATTTCAGCATTAGGGTATTTCTGCTTAATATCTGGTAGTAATGTAAATGTATGAAAAATATCACCAATCGAAGATAAACGAATAATTAAAATTTTCAAAATCATAATCCAAAAAAGTATTAACACTAAATTGTGGATAATCTAGACAAATTATGTTAACATTTTACTAGTTATTAACAGATAATATTTAAGTCTATATTTTATTAACAATTCAAATTAATATTAAACATTAGTTAGTAGTATACTTAAACTATGCTTAATATTCTGAAATATATAATTAAATATCACTTATACACAAAATATGTCTAAGTAATAATAATAATAAAGTATATATATTATATATAAATAATAATGTAAATAAAATAATTTATGTGTATAAAATTAAAAATTTTAACTAAATATTTCATCTGAATATCTGACATGTTCATATGTGAATAATCAATAGTTATACACATATAAAAATAGTCTTTAAAATTTATCCACATTTTATTACTTTGTTACGATAATGATTATACATATCTTTCAAATAGGTATAACATATTGATTTTGATTAATAATATATACTTAATAACTTTAAAAGAGACTAATAATAATAATAATAAAACATATATACTATTTTATTAAATAATAAATGATAAAATCATTACCTATTAGTAAAAGGATTTTAGAATGATTAAAGAAAATAAATATACTTTAGAAAAAATTACCTACGTAAAACAATGGACTGATCATTTGTTTAGCTTTAGAATTACTCGTGATGCAGGATTTAAATTTATTCCAGGACAATTTGCACGATTAGGTGTTAAAAAAGAAGATGATACATTCGTCTGGCGTCCATATTCAATTGTATCTGCTGACTATGATGAAGAATTAGAATTTTATTCAATTATAGTTCCAGATGGTGAATTTACACAAAGAATAAAAGACATTAAAATTGGTGATGATATTTACATTGATAAAACTAATTATGGGCTTTTAACTACTGATCGTTTTGAAAATGGCAAAGATCTTTGGTTTTTATCTACAGGAACTGGGTTAGCTCCGTTTATTTCAATTTTATATGATTTTTCAATATGGGAACAATATGATAAAGTAATATTAGTTCATTGTACTCGTGAAGCTGAAGAATTAACTTATCAAGAAACTATTAATAGTTTTTTCAATCATGAATATTATGGAGAATTAGTTAAAGATAAATTAGTTTATGTTAAAATTTTAACTAGAGATACTAAAGATGGTGATTTATATGGAAGAATTACAACTTTAATTGAAAATGGAGAATTAGAAAAGTATGTAAATGTTCCATTAACAATTAGCTATAGTAGAATTATGATTTGTGGTAACCCACAAATGGTTGATGATACGCGAAAATTATTAGCTACTAAAGGTTTGACTATCTCTAAAAGAGCCAATCCAGGTAATATGGCAGTTGAAAATTATTGGTAAAACAAAACCTCTATTAATAGAGGTTTTGTTTCATATGAAACATTGTCATAGAAAAACTTAAATAAAATAAAGGATAACTTAATGGAAATATACTTAAGTATATTAAATATCTTACTTGAAGTGTATACTGGTAAAAATTTAAATGACGTTCTAATTAGATATAATAATCAAGATAATTTTCCTAAAATAAAAAATATTACTTATGGAATATTAAGGAATTATTATAGTATAAATTATTCAATAGATAAATTAGTTAAACATTCAAATTTACAATCTAGAATATTATTACAAATTGGGATATTTGAATTAAAGTACAGCAAAAAACCAGAGTATGCTGTAATTAATGATTAGGTTAATTTTAGTTTTGATTTAACTGAGAATGAAAAAATTAAAAATTTTATAAATGGTGTTTTACGCGAATATTTAAGACAAGTTGAATTATTAGATTTAGATATTCAAAAAGATTATTCGCTAAAATATAATATACCAGACTGGATTATAACTAAATTAAAAAAACAATCTAAAGAAAACTATTTACAATTTTTAAATGGTTTTAATCATCATCCTGCCTTTGGGTTAAGAGTAAATAAGCGCAAAATTAATCAAGATGAATATTTATTAAAATTAGATGAAGCTAATTTAGAGTACAAATTAATCCAAAATAAGATTTGTTTAGTAAAACCAATTAACATTACAGCTCTCCCACTTTTCAATGATGGATTTATTAGCATACAAGATATAGCGGCACAATCAAGTATTGAAATACTAACCAAACATCAAATACAACCTAAATACGTACTTGATGCATGTGCTGCACCTGGTGGAAAAACATGTCAACTTCTTGAAAATATAAACTGTGAAGTTGTTGCTTTGGACATTGATGAAACTCGTTTAAATAAGGTCTCAGACAATTTAAAACGACTAAACTTAGTAGCAGAACTAAAATTAGGTAATGCCATGAATAAATTATGGTGGAATAAGAAATTATTTAATTTAATTATTGCAGATGTGCCATGTTCAGCTAGTGGAACATTAAAACGTAATCCTGATATTAAAATTAATCGTCGTGAAAGTGACATTGTAAATTTTGTTGAAACTCAACGTAATATAGTTATAAATTTATGGGATATGCTAGATACAAATGGTTTTATGCTTTATATAACATGTTCTATATTTAAAGAAGAAAATCAAGATAATATTGAATGGTTTAAATCTAATTTAAATGACTTTGAATTAATCGAACAATTTCAAATAATCCCAACTGAGTATAATGATAGTTTATTCTATGCTTTAATTAAAAAAAGGTAATGGAACATTTATGAAGAAAGTAAACATAGGTTTTTTAATTGTAATCCTAACGTTAATAATATTTAGTTATTTTTACGTAACAATTTATTCTAAATATGATGTAATGCTTTATTTAAATGATTATAAGCAAATTATTCAGCTTAATCATATTATTGAAGTTTTATTATTAATAACAATTAGTTTTTTTATCTATAAGGTTTTTTTTCGCAGTACCTATGTTTTTGGTTCTGTGCTAACAAAAAAATTATTTCTATTATTATCATCGGTAATAGTAATCCCTTCCTTAATTAATATTAAAATTGCTAATTATTTTATAGATAATACGGTAAATCGTTTATTTAATCCACAAATTGAAGAATTATTTGATAATAGTTTTAGTATTGCAGAGGAGAGTATTAAATATTTTTCTAAAGAATTACGTAAAAAATCAGTAATTTCAGCGGAATACTTAAAATTAGTTGATAAAAATGATAATAAAGCTGATTTAGCTAAAATTAGAAATATTTTAGATGTTAATGCATTAAGTATTTATGGTATTAAAGGTAATTTAATTTTACAAGATAAAAAAAATGACCAAAAATACTTTCCAAATACTTTACAAAATTACATAATAACAAAAATTCAAAATTCTGGATATTATTATGAAATAAATAAAGATGCTGGCGGTAATTATTTATTTTACTATTATCAATTTTATGATAAAGATAAAATTATTGCACTTACTCAATTTGCTCCAGATTTCATTCGAATTGATAATACTAAGATAATTCAAAATAAAGATTTATATTTAGGTTTATTAAGTAATAAAGATAATTTAAAAGATGTTTATACAAGCACTTTAATTATCAGTGTGTTACTATCAATTTCAATTGCGGTTTTACTTTCAATGTTTTTTTCTAAATTTTTAATTAAGCGTATTTCTAATCTTATTGAAAATATTGAATCAATTAAAAAAGGATCCTATAAAAATAATAACTCATTTCAAGGTAATGATGAATTATCACAACTAATTACCTCATTTAATGAAATGAGCCATAATTTGGATAAAGTCCGTAAACTTGAAAAATATCAAAAAGATCAAATTACAGCATATAAAAATTATTTAGAGAATTTGATTAAAAATATTAGTTTAAGTGTTGTTGTATATGATGATAAATTCTTGATAAAAAATATGAATACAATTACACAAGAAATACTAGATATTGATATAGAACAAGTTTTTAATATTCCAATTAATAAATGGAATAAAATATATCCACATTTAGAGGACTTCTGTAGTTTAATTGAATTGAGTTTTAATCGCAGTTATACAAATTGGGAAGAAAATATAATTGTTCGTTCTAACCATAACATTAAAAATTTATTTATTAAAAATGTTAAATTTGAAACGAATAGTGATATGCAATATATTATTTTAATTAGTGATGTTACTAATTTAATTAAAGCTAAACAAAATCAAGCATGGGCTGATATTGCTAAAAGGTTAGCACATGAAATTAAAAATCCATTAACACCAATTGTTCTTTCGACAGAAAGAATAGAAATGAAGCTTACGCCTAAATTATGTGCTGAAGATCAAGTATTTTTAAAACGTTTAACTAATCAAATAATCATTCAAGTTGAAGATTTAAAAAATTTAGTTAATAAATTTAGAGATTTTGCGAATATAAACAAACCAAATTTATCTAAAATAGAGGTAGTTCATTTTTTTAGTCAGTTTTTAACGCTGTACGATAATTCTAATTATGATTATCTTAAAATTCAAGTAAATTTGCCAAAAAATGAAGCATTTATTATGGGTGATTCAAGTTTGTTAAGGCAAGTATTTCATAATTTAATAAAAAATGCTATTGAAAGTACCGAAAATATTGAATTAAAACAGGTTGATATTGTAATTAATCAAGAAGATGAAATGATAAGAATTTTGATTAAAGACAATGGTAATGGTTTTGAACAAATAATTATGGAAAATTTATTTGAACCATATCGTACCACTAAAGGTGTCAAAGGAAGTGGATTAGGTATGGCGATTGTTAAGAAAATTATAGATGAACACAATGGTAAAATTGAAGTATTTAATGACAATGGTGCCAATGTAGTAGTAAAATTACCTCTTGTAACTGAATACAGTGTTTTATAGGCAAACAAAAATGGATAAAATGATATTAATTGTTGATGATGAATTAGGAATTCGCGAGTTATTACGTGAATGTTTAGAAGATGAAGGATATGTTGTTAAATTGGCTGAAAATGCTTTAGAAGCAGATAAAACAGTTAAAGAACAACGTTTTGATTTAATTTTGATGGATGTGTGGTTGCCTGATATGGATGGCGTTTCATTATTTAAACGTTTTTTATCAAATGGAATAACAACTCCAGTAATTATGATGTCTGGTCATGCTTCAATTACAAGTGCATTAGAAGCAATTCGAATTGGTGCACGTGATTTCTTAGAAAAGCCATTATCACTTAGTAAATTATTACCATTAGTTGATAAACATATTCTTAAAGAACATGCTAATAGTGATGGAATTTTAGAAGATATTTCAGAAATTATTACCTTAGACTTAAATAATCCACTTAAAGGTATTAAAGAAACTCTAGAACGCCGTTACTTTTTATATCATATGAATAAGCAAAAAGGTAATATAACGAAGATAGCTGAAGTCTCTGGTGTCGATCGTGCACACCTGTACCGTAAATTTAAAAGCCTAGCAATTAAAATAAAATAAACAATTAAATTAAGAATTAATGATGAAAATATTTAATACACTAACTAAACAAAAAGAAGAATTAAAAACAATTGAACCAAATAAATTAAAAATATATGCATGTGGTTTGACTGTTTATGATTATGCTCATTTAGGACATGGAAGACAAGCCGTAGCATTTGATATGATACGTCGTTGGTTTATTGCTAGTGGTTATGACGTGATATTTGTTAAAAATATTACTGATATTGATGATAAAATCATAAATCGTGCAAATGAAAATGGTGAAACCATGCAACAATTAACTGAACGATTTATAAAATATATGCATGAAGATTTTGATTGTTTAGGTGTTTTGCGCCCTGACTTTGAACCTAAAGCAACTGCATATATTCCACAAATGTTAAATATAATTCAAGGGTTAATTGATAAAGGATATGCCTATCAATCCAGTAATGGTGATGTTTACTATCGAGTGCGTAAATTTGACGGTTATGGTAAATTATCTGGGAAATCTTTAAATGATTTACGTGCTGGTGAACGAGTTGATATAGATGGATTTAAAGAGGATCCTTTAGATTTTGTGCTTTGGAAGTCATCAAAGGAACATGAACCATATTGGGATTCTCAATTTGGGAAAGGGCGACCTGGGTGGCATATTGAGTGTTCTGCAATGTCTGAAGATATTCTGGGTAAAAATTTTGACATTCATGGTGGTGGACAAGATTTACAATTTCCGCATCACGAAAACGAAATCGCTCAAAGTGAAGCGCACAATGAGTGTCAATTTGCAAATTATTGGATGCACAATGGTTTTTTAAATATTGATGATGAAAAAATGTCCAAGTCTTTGGGTAATTTTATAACATTACGCAATGTATTAAGTAAATATAATCCAGAAGTTATTCGTTTTTTTATGTTAAGAACTCATTATCGTAGCCCGTTGAATTTTAGTCATGATAGCTTGATGGATACAAAAAATAGTTTAATTAAGATTTATCAATCATTACGCAATTACAATTTATCAAGTTTTAATAATTCTGAAATAATTGATTGGTCAAATTGTTTTGCTAAGAAATTTAAAGAGGCAATGGACGATGATTTTAATACCTCTTTAGCAATAAGTGTATTATTTGAATTAGTTACTGAAATCAATCGAGAAGAAAATTTTGAGTTAGCGAAACTACTACTAAAATTGTCTAATTTAATTGGTTTGCTCACCAGTGATCCACAAAAATTCTTACAGTCAGGAACTGTACTAGAACACGCTGAAATAGAAAAATTAATCGTGAAACGTAATCAAGCCCGTGATAATAAAGATTTTAAGTTATCTGATTTGATTCGTGATGAATTATTAGCTAATGGGGTTATTCTTGAAGATAACAAAAATGGAACAAGTTGGCGTAAAAATTAGACGTGAATATTCTAAATAAATGATAGAGTGAGTATGATATAATCGTGTCTTATGCTAAAAATAGTAGTTTGAAAATCGCAGTTGTTAGAGTAATTAAATTTCAATTATTTCAAGGGATTATAGCTATTGCTATGGTTTTCTTGTTTAATAAAAATGCGAACTCTTTATATTCTGGATTATTTGGGTTACTAATTGCGTTAATTCCAACATTAGTTTATGCTCGTGTTGTTATTAGCAATAAAATTGATGATGCAAATACAATGTTGCACAAACATAAAAAAGCTCTGGTGTTAAAGTTTTTAACGAATGCTCTGGGGTTTTTGACTGTATTTTTAATTATTAAAAATATAGATGGTTTTGCATTATTTTGTGTTTATATTGTCACTCTTAGTGGGTGTTGGACTAGTTTAATTAGTTCAATGAAAACAAAATAAAATTGGGGGAAATATGGCCTCACCTACTGAATATATTGATCACCATTTAACCTTTAATACGGTAACCTTGTCAGGAAACCCTGGGGGATTTTGGTCGGTTAATATTGATACCTTGGTAACCTCTTGGGTACTCGGTTTGTTTTTTTTATGTGCATTTATTTTAGTAGCCCGCCGTGCTAAAATTGCTAATCCTGGAAAGTTTCAATTATTTATTGAATTAGTTTTTGAAATGGTTAAGGGACAAGTTAGTGATGCATATCATGAGAAGAGTAAATTAATTGCACCTTTGGCATTAACTATCTTTTGTTGGGTGTTTTTATTCAACTTCATGGATATTTTGCCTGTAGATATAATTAATTTCTTTACCACCGCTGCTGGTCATCCAGGGGTACATTGGCGTTTGGTTCCATCTGCAGATATCAATATGACATTTGCATTATCTTCGTCTGTGTTTTTGTTAATTATTGGTTATAGTATTAAAGCTAAAGGTGTTGGTGGATGGTCAAAAGAACTATTAACTAAACCTTTTGGTAAGTGGCTGTTACCATTTAATTTACTTTTTCAATTAATCGAATTGCTCTCTAAACCAGTTTCGTTAGCATTGCGGTTATTTGGAAACATGTATGCTGGTGAAATGATCTTTATTTTGATTGCTCTGCTTCCTTGGTATTTTCAATGGATTTTGGGAACTCCGTGGGCGATCTTTCATATATTGATTATTACGTTACAAGCATTTTTATTTATGATGTTAACGGTGGTTTATTTAAGTTTAGCAGTTGAAAATCACTAAAGTTTACGGTTTTTTATTTTTTATTTTTTAGGAGCCTTTAATGGAAGCTATTATTTCTAATATTTCTGGTTTAACTGCTGTTGCTGCTGCATTGTTAATCGGTCTTGGTGCATGTGGTACAGCAATTGGTTTTGGTATTTTGGGTGGTAAATTCCTTGAATCATCTGCGCGTCAACCAGAGTTAGCAACTAGTTTAATGATCAAAATGTTCATTGTAGCGGGTCTATTGGATGCGATTGCGATGATTGGTGTTGGTGTTGCTTTCTGGTTAATGACTAGTAACCCTATTCTAGCTACGGCATTAGAATTATTAAAAACTGCTCACTAATTAATCTATTAATATTTAAGGAGATTCCTCGTGAATATTAATGCAACAATCCTTGGAGAAATGATAACTTTTATTTTATTAGTTGTCTTTACGATGAAATTTGTTTGGCCGCCAATTAACGGAATGTTAGATGAGCGCGCTAGTCGAATTGCTGATGGTTTGTCTGCCGCAGAAAAAGGTAAACAACATTTGTTGGATGCCGAAGCTAATGTAGCTGCCGAGTTGAAAAAAATTCAAATGCGGGCTGGCGAAATTATTGCTAATGCGGAAAAAAGATCAAATCAAATTATCGAGGATTCGAAAGAACGAGCACGTCATGAAAGTGACAAAATTATTGCTGATGCTAAAGCTCAGATTGAACAAGATTTTGTGCGCATGAAGGAAGAACTACGTTTGCAAGTTTCTGGACTTGTGGTGCGTGGTGCTGAACAAGTTTTACGTGCAGAAATTAATCAATCACAACATGAGAAAATTTTAGCTCAACTTAAAGCGGAGTTATAAGCATCATGGCTGAATTGAGTGTTATTGCTCATCCTTATGCACAAGCTTTATTTAATATTGCGAAACAACAGAAAAGCGAAAAACTTTGGTTGGAAACTTTATCTGAACTTCAGCAAATAACAATAAATCAAGATTTTGCAAGCATATTAAATAATCCTAAAGTCGATGATTTAGAGATTATGAGTATAATTAAAACAGTATTAAAAAAGAATGCTTCGCAAGAAGTTATGAATTTTATTCAAGTTTTAGTAGAAAATAATCGTATTCTAGTATTAGATGAAATTTATCAAATTTTCCGCGAGTTGATTTTAGAAGATCAAAAACGTGGTGATGCGATAATTGAATCAGCTTATGCGATGAGTCAATCAGAAAAACAAGATTTTGAACAGCTATTGTCTAAAAAATTTGGCAAATCAATTACGGCTACCGTGGTGATTAATCCAGAACTATTAGCTGGGGTTAAAGTTACTATCAATGACAAAGTTATTGATGGATCCGTTAAGGGTCGGCTAAATGATTTAGCTACCCAACTTACTAAATAAAAAGAGGAGCGATTCATGCAATTAAATCCTTCTGAAATTAGTGATATAATTAAATCGAAGATCGACGGCACGCAAAATAGCAGTGACTATCGCAGTAAAGGAACAGTTGTTTCTGTAACTGACGGTATTGTTCGTATCTACGGTTTATCAGAAGTTATGCAAGGGGAAATGTTACTATTTCCTGGAAATGTTTATGGTATGGCAATGAACTTGGAGCGTGATTCAGTTGGCGCGATTGTTCTTGGTGACTATGAACATATTACTGAGGGCGATGAAGTATCTTGTACTGGTCGTATTCTTGAGGTTCCTGTTGGTCCTGAATTAGTGGGCCGTGTGGTTGATGCATTAGGTCGCCCAATTGATGGAAAAGGTCCAATTAATGCGAAGTTAACAGCGCCTGTAGAGAAAGTTGCTCCAGGGGTGATTGAACGTCAATCAGTTAGTCAACCATTACAAACTGGTCTTAAAGCTATTGATGCAATGGTGCCTATTGGACGTGGACAACGTGAATTGATTATTGGCGATCGTCAAACAGGTAAAACTGCGGTTGCGTTAGATGCAATTATCAATCAAAAGGGTACAGGCATTATTTGCGTTTATGTTGCTATTGGTCAAAAAGCTTCATCAATTGCAAATGTGGTTAGTAAACTTGAAGATCATGGTGCTTTAGCTCATACTATCGTAGTTGCTGCAACTGCATCAGAATCAGCTGCATTACAATATTTAGCACCTTATGCAGGTTGCTCAATGGGAGAATACTTCCGTGATATTGGTGAAGATGCATTGATTGTTTATGATGACTTATCGAAACAAGCAGTAGCATATCGTCAAATTTCATTACTGTTACGCCGTCCACCAGGTCGTGAAGCTTATCCTGGAGATGTATTTTATTTACATTCTCGTTTATTAGAGCGTGCATCACGAGTTAATGCACACTATGTAGAAAAAATCACTGATGGTGCGGTAAAAGGTAAAACTGGTTCATTAACTGCGTTACCGATTATTGAAACCCAAGCTGGCGATGTATCTGCATTTGTTCCAACCAATGTTATTTCAATTACAGATGGTCAGATTTTCTTAGAAACTGATTTATTTAATTCTGGGATTCGCCCAGCTATGAATCCAGGGGTTTCGGTATCTCGGGTTGGTGGTGCAGCGCAAACCAAAGTAATTAAAAAACAAGGTGGTAGTATTCGCTTGGCATTAGCTCAATATCGTGAATTAGCTGCATTTGCTCAATTTGCGTCTGACTTAGATGATGCAACGCGTAAGCAATTACGTCATGGTCAAGTTGTAACTGAATTAATGAAACAAAAACAATATTCACCATTAAAAGTCTCTGAAATGGCGTTGACGTTGTTTGCTATTAATAATGGCACATATGATGATATTTCTGTTGAGAAAGCACTAGCTTTTGAGTCAGGCTTCTTGTCGTATTCTCAAGCAAACTGTGCGGAAATGTTAGCTCGTGTTGAGGCATCAGGTGAATTATCAAAAGATGATGAGCAAGTTTTAGTTAAAGCGCTTAATGAGTTTAAAACTACTTTTGCGGTTTAATATTTAGCTGCTTTTTCACAAGGAGATAAAATGGCTGCTGGTAAAGAAATCCGAACCAAAATTAAGAGTGTGCAAAACACTCAAAAAATTACGCGCGCGATGCAAATGGTTTCAACATCAAAAATGCGTAAAACTCAGGAACGGATGCGGCAAGCTCGACCTTATGCGGAAAAAGTGCGCGAAGTAATGGCACATTTAGCGCAAATTAATCCTAGTGCTAGATTAACTTCGCCATTTTTACGCGATCCTAAAGAGATCAAGCGAGTTGGTATTATACTAATAACAGCTGATAAAGGTTTGTGTGGCGGTTTAAATACAAATGCAGTAAAACTTTTTAATGAGAAGCTGCGTGAATATACTAGCCATGGAGTTGAAGTTGAAGTTAGTACTTTAGGTCAAAAAGGCTTAGTCGCTGCAAAACGCTTAAAAACAAATCTGGTTAGCTCGGCAGTTGGTCTTGGTGATATTCCGAAAATGGAAAAATTGATTGGTCCATTGACGGGTATTTTCAGAGGGTTTTATGAACAAAAATTAGATGCGGTTTATGTAATTTACTCTCAATTTGTAAATACCATGAAACAGCAACCAATTTTTGAACAAATTTTACCGTTGAGCGATCGAGATCTAAAATTAGACAGTAAAATGCCGTGGGATTATTTGTATGAGCCATCTGCTGAAGAAGTATTGGATCAATTAGTTCGTCGTTATATTGAATCGGTTATTTATCAATGCGTAGCTGATAATATGGCAGCTGAGCAAGCCGCGCGAATGATTGCAATGCGTTCTGCAACAGATAATGCTGGTGAAGCAATTCACGAGTTAAGTTTGGCATATAATAAATCTCGTCAAGCTGCAATTACGAAAGAATTATCAGAAATCTGTTCTGGTGCTGCAGCAGTTTAGTAACTTTTTGTAGGAATACAAAATATGGTACAAGGAAAAATCGTCCAAATTATTGGTGCCGTTGTCGATGTGGAGTTTTCACGTAATGACGTTCCAAAAATTTATGATGCATTAAAATTAGCTACTGGTGGTAGTTTGGTATTAGAAGTACAACAACAATTGGGTGACGGCGTTGTGCGTACAATCGCAATGGGTAGTTCAGATGGTTTACAACGTGGTTTAGGTGTAGTTAATACTGGCGCACCTATTTCTGTTCCCGTTGGAACAGCAACACTTGGTCGAATTATGGATGTATTAGGTAATCCAATTGATGAAATGGGTCCAGTTCCTACTGAATTGCGTCGTGCTATTCATCAATCTGCACCTAAATTCGATGAAATTTCGCAAACTACTGAATTATTAGAAACTGGTATTAAAGTGATTGACTTACTTTGCCCATTTGCAAAAGGTGGTAAGGTTGGTTTATTTGGTGGTGCTGGGGTTGGTAAAACTGTAAATATGATGGAGTTAATCCGTAATATTGCGATTGAACATAGTGGTTATTCAGTATTTACTGGTGTTGGTGAACGTACTCGTGAGGGTAATGACTTCTACCATGAAATGAAAGAATCGAATGTCTTGGATAAAGTTTCCTTAGTTTATGGTCAAATGAATGAGCCTCCAGGAAACCGTTTACGTGTAGCCTTGACTGGATTGACAATTGCTGAAGAATTCCGTAATGAAGGTAAAGATGTATTATTGTTTGTAGATAATATTTATCGTTACACTTTAGCAGGAACTGAGGTATCTGCTTTACTTGGTCGTATGCCATCAGCGGTGGGTTATCAACCAACATTAGCTGAGGAAATGGGTAAATTTCAAGAGCGTGTAGCATCAACTAAAACTGGATCGATTACTTCGATTCAAGCGGTATATGTGCCTGCCGATGATTTAACAGATCCATCTCCAGCTACAACCTTTGCCCATTTGGACGCAACTGTTGTATTAAGTCGTGATATTGCATCATTAGGTATTTACCCTGCGGTAGATCCACTTGATTCAACATCGCGTCAATTAGATCCGTTAGTGGTTGGTGAAGAACATTATAATGTTGCGCGTGGCGTGCAGATGACTTTGCAAAAATATAAAGAGTTGCGTGATATTATTGCAATTTTGGGTATGGATGAATTATCTGATGAAGATAAATTAATTGTTACTCGTGCGCGTAAAATTCAACGTTTCTTGTCTCAACCGTTCTTTGTGGCCGAAGTATTTACTGGTTCTTCTGGTAAATATGTACCACTAAAAGATACAATTAGTGCGTTCAAAGCTATTTTAGATGGACAATATGACCATTTACCAGAGCAAGCATTCTATATGGTTGGTTCAATCGAAGAAGCAGTAGAACAAGCTAAAAAATTGAAATAATGGGGGCATTATGACTACGATGCAAGTCGATTTGGTTAGTTCGGAAGAACAAATTTTTTCTGGTGAGGTGGAGTTTGTTATAGCTCCTGGCTCAGAAGGGGAAATTGGTATTTATCCGCGCCATATTCCATTAATTACTAAGCTTAATCCTGGATTGATCCGTGTCAAATTACCACAAAAAGAAATGCATTTAGTTTATGTTATTTCTGGTGGTTTTTTGGAGGTTCAAGGTAACAAGGTTACGGTTCTTGCTGATGTGGTAGAGCGTACTGATAGCTTAGATCAAGCCAAACTGTTGGAAGAGAAACGTATTGCAGAAGAGCGACTTAAACGCTCTGCAGCAAGTATGGATCGTGATGATGTTAAAGCATATGCCGCGCTTGAGATGATTATTGCGCAATTAAAAGCTGTTGATTATTTACATAAACAATCGCGACGCAGTTAAAATTTATTGTAATGTAGGTGAATTTAATTTTGCGAAAAATGAAGTACCTATGTTACAATAATTGGTAAGGTATTATTTAAGATACACAAAAATTTAATTTGAAAGGTAAAAATATGAAAAAATTATTAGTTGTTTTAGTTGCTGGTTTGTCTTTGGCTGCATGTTCACATGATGCGGGTTCTGCATCAGCTAACGCTTCTGCTACAGAAGCATCTGCTCCTGCAGCAGCAGCATCTGCTCCTGCTGTTGAAGCATCTGCTCCAGAAGCATCTGCTCCTGTTGTTGAAGCATCTGCTCCAGAAGCTTCTGCTGCTAAGTAATAGATAAATTACTTTATGAAATAGCCAAGCATCCGCTTGGCTATTTTTAATAGCTAAGGTAAGATGAAACATATTATAAAATTATTTCAAATATTGAAAAAAGTATTTTTAGGTTATGAAACACCACCTTGTGTTGGTGTTGATATTGGTTCTGCTTCAATTAAAATGGTGGAGTTATGTAAAGACTCATTAAAAATTTCTAGTTATAGTATAAAAGCTGTTGCAAAAAATTTAGTTGTTCATGGTGTTATAAATAACATTGAGCAAGTTTCAGAAATTATTCTTAGTCAATGGCAATTATTAAATTCTAAATATACTCAAATAGCAATTGCAATCCCGTATAATGCGGTAATTATTAAAGATATGGTTACGCCAAAATTTAAGACTAAATATGAATTAGATAACTTTGTTCTTAAACAGTTAATTCAAGAATTAGATACAGATGACATTGATTTTGATTATGTAATTACGCAAGAACATTTAAATGAACAAAATATTTTGGTTATAGTTGCTAAAAAAGAAAAAATTGAAGAGTATCAAGCTGTTGCGCAAATTGCTGATATAAGTATTTCTGCTATTGATGTTGAACCTTTTGCAATTCAATATTTGTTTGATAAATTATTAAACCGCCAACAATTTAGTAAACAAATGATTTTAGTTGATATTGGGCTTACTCGGATTCGCGCATATGCGTTTGAAAAGCAGCGACATGTTTATTTTAATGAAATTAATGTGGATTATTATTCATATATAGAAAATGCTATATTAAACTCTGCCAAAGACGTGGCTTTAAAAGATATAATTGATATTAATAATTTTTTAGTTGATTTAATAAATCAAAATAAAATTAATCCTAATGAGTTGACCGATGTAATCGTAGCAGATGTTAATAAGTTGCTGCAATTAGTTAAGTCTAACTTATTGGTTGAGAAGAAAATTTCTTTATCTACAGATTATGATATTTATTTGATGGGTGGTAACTCACTAATCCCTGGTGTATTGAGGAAAATTAGTAATCTACAACACGTTAAAGTTTATTACGCAGATGAATTTATCTCAACACTAAATAAAAATATTGCACGAAGTGATTTAATTCGGCTAATACCTGCAATGTCTTTGGCTATGTGGGGGCAACAAATTGGCTAGAGTTAATTTATATAATTATCGTGCACAAGAGAATTATTATAAAAAGCTAAGAATCTATTTACTCTTGGTTGTTGGTGTGGTTATTGCCTTATTAGTAAATGTAATGATTTATGGTTATTTACAAATTAAAATAATGTATCAACAGACCAGAAATTCGTTTTTGATTACGCATATAAATATTTTAGATAATCAATTAAAGCCAATTCGTGATTTTAATCAACGTCGTCAACAAATAAGTAATAAAATCAATCTAATTAAAGATATTGATGCACAACGTGATGATATGGTTGCATTTTTTCAACAAGTTGACAAAATAACACCGAAACGTATTTATTTTACAGCCTTAACCTATCAACAAGCACAAGTTGATTTTAATGGAGTGGCGGCAGGTCCATTATACATTGCAGATTTATTGGATAAATTACGCGAGAGTCAAGGTATTTTTCAAATGCCTGTATTAAAATCTAATTCAACTGGCGATGGAAATACATACAATTTTGTAATCAGCGCAAGCGTTAAACCATTTTTAGTCGCAGAAACAGAATCCAATGGCATCAGTAAATAAATTAAAAGTTAAGCCATTTTATTTGTGGGGACTGGCAATTATTTTGCCGATAATAATAGTAATAATACTTTTATTAAGTTATTTTATTTATAATAATTATACAATTGAACAAGCAGATAAATTAAATCAATTAATTCAAGAAGAAACAACCTTGAAAGAAGATTTAAAAGACAAGTATATTTTAGTAAAAAGTATTCCATTATATAAAAGTAAGATTACTGAATTAAATCAATTGGAGCAATTGGTAAATTTACAATTTCCATCATCAGATGCCATTCCTGATTTATTAATTCAAATTAATCAATTGGCGGAGAACTCAAATGTTACAATTAGTAGTTTTGTACCGAGTGCTCAAGAAAATAGTGTTGGGGTTAAAGGCGCTCTATTAAATAGTGGTAAAATGAAAACCAAGATGTTTAATTTAACGGCAGCGGCAAGTTATGTTGATTTCACTAAGTTTATTTTTTTATTGGCTCAATTTCCTCGAGTTTTAAAAATTGATGATGTACGGATTAGCCGAATTGATGAAACTAAGGTTGGTATAACGTTATCAATAACCATTTTTTATAGTAGTTAACTTGATGATTTCAAAGTTATTATTAGGTTTGTTACTGATGTTAGGCACTGCGTTTGCTGAGGTTATAGATCTTGAGCAATTAATTAATGAGCTTAATCAAAGACCTGTTCCACAAACTATACCAAAATTACCTGTTTATCAATTAAGTAATACCTCATATCGGATGCTTGGAGATAATAACTTGTTTGATTCAGGTCGTATTGCTGACTCAGGTGATGAAAACTATTTGCAGCAATATAATTTAAGTCAGCTGCAAATGGTTGGGTTTTTAAATTATGCAAAAATTGATTATGCGTTTATTAAAACGCCTTATGAAACATTACGGGTAAAAGTTGGCGACACGATTCAAAATGGAAAAGTTGTGGCGATAAATAAGACTTCACTCGAAATTATCGAGCGGCAAGTTGAAGGCGAACGTACGTATGATAAGAAAATATCCTTACAATTAAATGAATCTAAAAATAAAAAATTACCGAAATTGCAAATAAAATGAAAAAAATTTTCTTATTGATTATACTATCACTGAATCTAAGCTTAGTTAATGCATTGTCATTAAATAAAATTGATAATAATTTAAAAGCTAAAGAGCAAGTTATTAGCTTTGCTTTTGATGCACAATCAGCAATGCCACGGGTTTTTGCGGCTGGAAATGATTTAATTGTAGATTTCTTTAGCATTACGAATGCAACTAATCAGAGCCAGTTTGCGTTCAGTAGTGGTTATATTCGCCAAGTGGAAATAGTTAGTGTTGGAACTCGCACCAGGGTTTTATTGATTGGTGGGGCCAATTATAAATATCAAATCGCTCAAAATAATCAAACGATTGATTTTGTATTTTCTGATCAAACCGCAAGCTCTTCGATTACAAAAGAAAACATTGGTGTTGTTGGACTTAGTCAAACTAATAAAGCCAATAGTGGTGTGCTTCAAATTAGCGATATTAAATTTACTCGCGATGATAATGGGGGTGGTGTAATTGAGATTCCATATACTGGAGATAGTCAAATTAAGGTCAAAGATGAACGCGCTGGGGAAAAATTACTTCTATCATTGAATGCGGTGGCTTACCCGCAGAAATTAATTAAACGGATTGACACTACTGATTTTGATACACCAATAAAGTATATTGATAGCAGTGGCGGGAATAATCAATTAAAAATTAGTATTATAAATCGTGGGTCGTGGGATTATGCACTTTATCAATTACAAGGTAAATTAATTATTAATGTGCGTAATTTAAGTCAATCTGAGAATAGTTCTAGTCATATTCCTAATTTAAATAGTCAGAGTAAATCAGATCGTATCTCGTTTAATTTTCAAAATATTGATGTAAGAGCGTTATTACAATTATTAGCTGATTTTAGTGGTTATAATATCTTAGTTAGTGATGGTGTTAGCGGAACGATGTCGCTTAAATTGGATAATGTACCATGGGATCAAGCGCTACAAATCATTTTAAATTCCAAAGGCTTGGGGATGAAGCGCGATGGTAATGTAATTCGGATTGCACCAGCTTCAGAAATGTCAGCTTTAAGTAAGATTCAGCAAGATAGTGATCGGGCACAGGAAGCTGTCGAACCGATAGATAGTGCAACTATACGCTTAAAATATGCGCAGGCTACCACGGTTCAAACCATGCTCCAACAACAAGGTGGTGCCGCTGCAACAGCGCCTGTTTTACCGAGTCCAAGCGCAGCTAATGCGGCTGGTGCCGCCGCTGCCGCAGCCCCAGCTAGTTTAACAATGGGTGGATCAGGAAGTTTATTATCACCACGCGGGAGCATATTAGTTGATACACGAACGAATACTTTGATTATAAATGATACCCCATCGCGTTTGAGAGATATGAGAGATTTAATTAGTAAATTAGATATTCCAGTTACGCAAGTTTTAATTGAAGCTAGAATTGTTGAAGCGAATAGCAATTTTGAACGAGATTTGGGTACACGTTTGTTGTTAGCTGGAGTTGGTGGTAGTTTAACTTATTCAAATACTTTAGAAAATGGTGTAACAATTAATCAAACTGGAATTAATGCAGTTAGTGCTGATCCTAAAAGTTTTGTAAATTCAGATATGGGTGTGGCAACTACTGGTTCAATGTCGGCTATCTTTGCTCCAAATAGCAATACGCTGATTGGTCTTGAGGTAGATGCATTGGAGTTACAAAGCGAGGGGCGTACAATTTCGAGCCCTAAAGTTATGACCTCGAATTATCAAGCCGCAAATATCCAGCAAGGGGTTCAAATTCCATATCAACAAGCCTCTAGTGCTGGAAATACCAATGTGGCCTTTATTAACGCGACGCTTTCTTTACAGGTAACCCCACAAATTACCGATGATGGTTATATTTCTTTGAATGTAAATATTCAGAAAAATACCCCAAGTAGCTTGTCAGTACAGGGAACTCCTGCCATTGATACTAATAGCGTTACCACTCAGATACGAGTTAAGGATGGGTCAACAATTTTAGTTGGTGGTATTTATGTTGATGATCAACAACAAGTTCAACAACAAATACCTGGTTTAGGTGATATCCCATATTTGGGTTGGTTATTCAAAAATCAAGTGACAAAGAATAACAAAAAAGAACTCTTAATTTTTATTACTCCACGAATTATTGCGAATAGTTTAGAAAATGACAATTAAAAATATAATTATAGTCGGAATTACAGGGGTGGGTAAAACCACAATTGGTAAATTCCTTGCGGATAGTCTTAATCGTAAATTTATTGATTTAGACAAATTCATTGAAACCTCCTGTGGTGTTGATATTCCCACAATTTTTGAATTAGAGGGGGAAAATGGTTTTCGTGAACGAGAATCAGAAGCTTTAAATCAAGTAATTAATAATTATGATGATTATGTGCTCTCTTTGGGTGGGGGGTGCGTTATTCGCGCAGAAAACCGCCATGTAATTGCGCGGAATAATAATTTGGTAATTCAGTTAATTGCGGATTTAGATGTTATTGTTGAACGTTTAGCTCGTTCTCCAAATAAGCGACCACTTTTAGCTAATCAAGATTTAAAGAAAAAGGTTGAAGAGTTATATAATACTCGGCGTGAGTTGTATGAGATGGTTAGTGATGTAACAATTAATACCACTAAACTAAGACCACATCAAGTTATTAGTATTGTGGAAAGCCACTTAGATCCATCGAATTAAAAAAGCCTAGGTATTATTTATGTTATATCAGTGGTTAGTATAAAGAAAGTCATTTGTATTTATTACTGATCAGGCATGTTTATTATTACATGAAATAACAAAACTAAATATAGCAAAATGTAAGATCTATACTCAATCAACTTGAAAGTTGGACTGGGTTGTGACGGATAACTTCAAAGTTATCATTTATTCTGGCACGCAATACATCTTGAATACGGTGCACTGTATCCCCAAAGAAGTAACGAATTGCTTCAGTAAAATCAGCAAATTTAGGATATACCTTATTATACGTGACATGCTCTCGCATTACTTTCCAGAGTCGCTCTATCGGGTTTAAATTAGGCGAATATGGTGGCAAATAGTGAATTACCACTCTGGAACTCTCAAGGTATTTCGTCACTTCTTTATTTTTATTGGAGCGTCCATTATCGCAGATTAAGTGAATTGATTTATCTGGATATATGCTTTCCAGGTCAGTGCAAAATGAAATAATAGATTGAGCATCAATCGTTGGATATTCACGCGTGATAATCTGCATAGTATTCAAGTCAATAGCACCGTTTAGATGTAATCTATATTGAGTATTGGTTGCTGCTAGCGTTTTAGTTTCGCCTTTGGGCATCCAACCACAGACTGCTTGTGATTGATATTCAGGATGTACTGCATCCATGAACATGATGATATAATTGACAGAAGCACCTGCTACTAATTTTTGATAGTATTCAATGAAATGTTGTTGCTTTTCTTCATCGAGCTTACCTGGTATTAACTTGGGCGCTTTGTAAACAAAATCATTACGCTCTAACCATTTGGTTATTCCTGAAACAGTATACTTTATTTTATACTTGCCAAAAACATATTGGCAGATGGTTTTAGCTGTTAGATACGTGGTAGTCTTCAAGTGTCTAATTAGCTCAATTTCTTCGCTAACTTTTAGCTTACTCTCTGAGCCGCCACGAGGACTATGGGCTACTTTATTTTGCTTTAGGTAGTCATTTATATAATTGTATGTAGTTGAGTCACTAATTTTTAAGATATCAGCAATATCACAGACATCGTGACCATCGTCGTAAGCCAAAATAGCCCTTAGACGATCTTTCTCATCAATGTTTCTAGTGATGCGAACCAACTTTTCAAATTCGGCGCGCTTACCTGAAGTAAGTATTTTTTGCATAGCCTCAATTATAAAACAAGTTAGGTGG
>JAUPUP010000039.1 GCA_030917485.1 Pseudomonadota bacterium | reverse complement strand
TATGTGTCCTATCATTACTACCATGCAAGTTTTTCTCACACATAAAACCAAGAACAACTATTAATTTATATAGCTTATTTTTAAGTTGATCATCAATATTATTAATTACCTCACTTAGCTTACTTATGCTATTTTCACGGCTAATCTGATAACTTTGACCTATAATTTCAAATGCTATACTGTTAATATTAGAATTTGTTATTTCTTGAGTCATATAATCTTGCTCAGTAACCGTACCATCAGTCAGAGATCTTGTTACGGGTGAACCATCGTTGCTACTCGAGCTACTATTACTTTGTGGGATATTAGCATTTGACTGAGAAGACTGAGCAGGAATAGGAAACGTCCATTTTTGCGTAAATTGACCCACTTTCGTCATATTACCATCCTCCGATACTAATTTATTTTTTACCTAGCAAAACTGGAAATATAAACAACACACCATAATTTACAGAGTTAATTAACTACATAAAACATGTAGTATAAATCATACCCGCCATTATACAACAATTGCCACCCAATAATTATAAATTTGTTGATAAAACATACGTTATCTTTGACAAAATTATGCACTATATTAAAAAGCAGCAATTTTTACGATAACTAATCACCATAGCTGATTAAGTATCGTCAAAATGCGGTGTCAATAACATTATGCGTGAACAGGACATCGGCAATAATTAAAGTTTCCAAATAAAATATCCAGTTCTTTATAATGTCTATAGCCCCAGTAAGAATATTCTATTCTTACTGTTATGATAATAAATCAAGCCAGACATTCCATTCATGAAACCTGGTTGATATATAATTTCATCGTTATTAAAATCAGCAACTTTACTTTTAAACTGTGCTTCATTTGTTTCGTCTAATAACTTAATTTGGTACAAGTGTTCTAATTTCTTTATTACTTCATAATCACTAATAATGCCATGGCACAATGCTAATTGCTTTTTATCCCAACCACTGATTACTGCATCAATAATATCCTTAATAGGTAAGCTACTTAAACAGTCATAGTTTTTAAATTTCAGAATAAGTAGCCTAGAGAGAATAACGCCGATACTACCAGTGCACCATGCATTCAATCCTTTTTTATCGCTTTTCGATAGGATTGGCCTTAAATCTGGCCATATGAAGTTTTGCATTAATTTATTTTCTGCAACTATTAATTCCTTAACTATTTCAAAATATTTTTCTTCTTGATAAAATAGATGCATTACCAAATATGCCAAACTAATGCCAGAGAACCCATGAGCAAGTCCTGATTGTGGAAAGGGTAATTTTTCTGTAAATAATTCACTAATTCCGTACTTAATCCGTTTATCCTCAATAATTGTTATGAATGTTTCAATATATTGTTTTTTTTGCGCTACACTAAGCATTTCTGTGAAGAATATTCCATATATCGTACCGCTTACTCCGTTAAGAAACTCATATTCAGGATTAGACTTTGTAATGGTTAATTGTTCAAGGTTCGTAATTAAAAACGTAGATAATTGTTTAAGTTTACTAATTTCCAAATTATTTTCAAGTTCATTATATGCCAATAATGCTCCACCAATTCCAGCAAAACCATGATTTAAATAGTTAGATGAAGAAATAATTTTAGAAATTATATCAAAGCTTATAATTTTATTTTTTAGGTGAGATGATGATAATAAAACGCCAAAATATCCACCATAAAAACTGCTGTCAATTTCAGAAACTGTCCACTTTGCGACATTTCTAATGTAGCTTGGCCCCAACATTTGTGTATTTCCGCAAAATTTTGTCAGGTGTGATCTACAATCTTCATTCAATAAATAAAATTTGATCTGTTTTTTATCATACTGTTGGTTCGGATCATTTTTTTGAATACAAAAATAAACAAGTGGTAAAATATTATTATTAAAATTAAAAGATGCATTATTCGATATTATTGATAGATTATCGCAGCAATTTACTCCTGTGAATTGATGTTTGACATTACCTAAGATCAGAGTATTTGAAAGTATATGGCAATCAAATTTAGGAATATTGTATGAAACCAACTGCTCAACTTCCTGCTCTAAAATATTTTGCGGAATTGGTAGTGTGCCTATATTATGATTTGCTAATTGGTTATATAAATATTTCTTTATCGATTCTATGCTAGAACAAACAGAAGGATGAGAGATTGATTCAATTAACTTGCTATAAAGATATGTAGATCTAAAAATTATCCTAACGTATGTATTGGTAGATTCGGTAACAAATATACTGACTATTTGTTTTACTATTTGCGAGAACTCATTATGAGTTATAGCGTAAATTTCTTTAAATTTTACTAAATCAAAATTAATATCTATTTTATTATTAAATATGTTTTTCTTGTTAACAAATAAATCCATATTATCAGTGTATAAGTCTTTGATATCAAAAAAATCAATTTCCCTATGTTCTTGCATATTAAAACCAAATAATGAAAAATCAACTCCTGAGTTACTTATTGTTGGAAATATTAAAGATGATAATACTGTATATTGATTATATTCTCGTATTTCTGAAATAATTGGGGATAGCAGCGTTTCAAAATCAATCGGGTAAATTATATCACCTAGCTGTAAAAAATTTCCGTAATGCATATCCCGAGCCCCTAGTAAACAAAGCACTGATAATACATAATAATTTAAAGCCTGGTTTTCTAGAGAGATATGCATTTCATTAAGGTTGGAATGGATAGAAAACGTTAAATGCTCAATTATTGTATAATGGTTACTAATTTCCAAAAACGGAGTGAAAATGTAATTTAATTTTGGATTTAATAATTCTATTATTTGAATAAATTTTTGTTCTAAATCAGCATTTCTTGGTTTGTAATAATACGATTTATTAAGATAATCAATTTTGCAAACAAATTTATTATTATGCAAGTCACCACATGGTTCTATAGTAAGAATGCTGTTTTTTTCTTCTGTAATGTTATTAACAATATCATGAATATTGTTATAAATATCATTTGTGACATTAATATATGATGATAGGTACGTATTTAATTGACTTTTTATTAAAAAATTAATTCCATCATACTTTGTATTAATAATGTTTTTAATATTGAATAATGTCATCTCAAAGTTATTTGTTTGTTTTAATTCAACTATAAATGTTTTATATAATGTCTTTTCCATATTCTTGCAAGCAAAATCAATATATTTGCTAGCATCAAATAGCAGATTATGTTTTATAATTTTTTCTGAAAACTCAATTAATTGATCACTATATGTACTTGATAATATTTTGTATTGGTTAAGCATATGCAACTCTCTTAGAAAAAAGTATATGATGAAATTCAATTAAACCTTAGATAGGTCATACCTGCATTCTGTCCAAATTTTTTATTTTTTCCTATTTTTCAAAGATCGTATATCATGTGGTAAATATGGTACAGTAAAAATTATTTTATTGATATTTACGTTACTTAATTTGGATGCTGTATAGTTATTTTTTCTAATTTCAGTAGATATTTCCTGTAAAACTTTAGCTTTGAATCTATTGTGGTGATCATTTTATCATTTAGCGGCGCTTATATGCACTATATTTTAATTAAGAATATTATTAACTTTTGTGTAGCATGCAGTATCCCAGGTATAGGCCTATAGTTTAACATAATAAAGTATAAAGTTATTTTTCTATACGTCATTATTACACCCATGTCTAATAACTGCAAAAATTGCAGGTATCTTATATAATGTAGTTATGTGATAATACCTCCATGGCAGTAGTTTAAAACTATTTTTTTTAACGTTTTATAAGTGAGTACTACAATGGAATTATTCCAAATTGAAAACACACAAGAAATGAGCTATTCTTGCTCTGCGTGCTAATTTAAAGCCTGCCTTATGGCAGGCCTTTAAATATTAAAACCGCAAGTTTGCGGTTAGAACCACTATAATCTATATTTGACCTCCTCACCACCCTAAATTAAAAATTTTATTACTTTATTGGTATGCAGTGCATTGCTTTTAAATTACATATTAGGTATTTGAAAGAAAGGGAAAAGTCAAATAAATAATTTGTTATATACTTGTTTTTTAATTGGGTTCTTAGGTTTTTTAGCGCTTTTTATTCCAACTGATCATAAAAAAGATAAAGCTGATAAACATAGTACTCAAGATTAATTAGGATACTAACAGTTTTTGTGAATAACTGCTGAGTAATTTTTAACTATATGTTAATAAGTACTAATTTAAGGTATATTGAGCGGTTGATATGAAGGTGTGTATACATTGGTTGTATATATGCTAATAAAATTAGGAATATCATTCTAAATATTAAATATAGTTGTATGGTATTGCTTAGGGACAGGGTATCCTAAGCTATTTAGTAACTCCCGCAAAATGTCTGGATTATCAGTTATAATCCCATCTACATCCCATCTAATTAAAGTCTTGAATAATTCAATATCATAAGTGCTACCGGATTGATCTGGCCACCGCCACCCAAAAATTTTTAAGCCTAATTTATGTGCCGTTCTGATACATTCGTGCGTTAATTGAGTATCTTCTGGTTCGTATGAGTATCCGCCTAATTGTTTGACTAAATTAAGTACAGTTATTGAATCTAATTGGGTAATTTTCATGGCGGTGGCAGTTTTGGTTATAATGGAATTAGCGAATAATTGTTGCCACTTATCTTTGAGTGTATAACGTGCTAAATATGCAGTTTTGATGTGTGAATTCATTTGGGTTAGAAAGGCTAGAATTCGCCAATCAAAAGCCTGTACTTTTACCCGCTCGATTAATTGATTCTTCATAATAAAATCGTAAATTATTTTAGCTAATTCTTGTGGTGCATAACTCCAATTAGGAAAATCAAAATCGTTTTTAATTTCAATTTGGATCAACATAGCCTTATTGGTTGCAATATCTACAAAATCAACTATTTCTTGTAGTGTAGATAATTCTGTGGCAGGATAGTTCTTTTGTTCTGGAAACCATTTAGCATATGAGCTGTTGTAGTTTAGTTTGACACGGTAATTTTGTTTTAACTGTTGCCAAGTCATGTTTTTGATTAATATTCTCTCTAAATCCGCATCCTTAGTATACTTTAGTAATTCTATTTTACTGTTCGCCAGATATTCTCCAGAATCCGAGCATAAGACATCTGGATTAATCATTAAATCATGATACGCAACCAAAATTTTGTCTTTAGTTGCCACAACATCAACATCAATAGAATCAACTCCCATGCTCATCGCTAATTTATAGCCGGGCAGCGTATTTTCTGGGGCATATGCACATGCTCCGCGATGGCCAATAATTGCAATTTTCTTCATTATTTTAGAACCAATCTAAGAAACACCTGTAAAAAATTCAAATTAAATTGCATGAGAACCTATAGTACTTTTCCCAGATTTTTCTAACACATTAATCCGTAGATTAATCCCTGCACCATCCATTTGCCCTATATAAAGAGCATTATACCAGATTCAGAAATTAAATTAACATATGAGATGAGGAAGATATTTATAAATAATACATTAAAACGAAATTAATATGGTAGGTTATTTTATGAATTTGGTATTAGTACTGCATGAAATATACTATTCATACGGCACATATTTAACTTGTGCCTGCTGAATAAACCATAGCATTTGAACAAGTTACTGCAGTTATAATCGGCTTAATACCGCCAATAATTGCAGCAATTCCAGCATAGTTATCCGCATTCCCACCAAAATCAGTCCGCTCACATGCGCATCCCAAAACAGAGTTATCAATCTCAATAGATTCATGAATCCTAAGCATTCTTTGAGTACCCAAAACTTGCCAGCTATGCCCTAAATTCTTCGTTAAGCTGGCGCAAGCATTGGCACATATACTCGATGATTCTACCGATATGCTATAGCCTATAACTGTAGAATATTCACCACTTGTACCTGTAATTGGGGTTATACTTGGCTTAGCCAAACTAACTGTATCTACTGCTACTCCAGAAATAGTAGCCAAATCAAGCCCGAGTAATTCATTGTTATTCTGCGAAGTACTAAAATCAGTTTGCAACATTTCACTACAACCAGAACAATTAAATATCTGCCACCCACTACCACCAGCAATATAGCCTTGATAGGTATTTATTGAGTTTGGCACGTTACTGCTGCCTAGATTTAAAAATACATAGACATTTCCTCCTGGAGTTCCAACTGATGCGTTAAGAGCGTAAGGCACTTCTTGCGGGCATACAAATTTACCATAATTGTCCTGTACACCAATTAAATTATTCTCAAAAACTATATTGTTGGCAACAACTGGCAAATAGCAATAATTTCCGATACCACATCGCATATCATTTTGCGTACAAACTAAATTACTTCTGGCTAAATATAAATTAGTTAAATTATCTAACCCTTGATCGGCAACTATTTTACCAACCTCATCAGCAGTACAGAATTCTCCAGACTTAAATTGAACAGTTGACTTAAAAGTATCCCCAATTAAAACAGTAGGCACTGTACTACCAAAACCTATGGTTGGCGTCTTGCTTCCCTGCCCATTATACAAAACTGATAGTTTAATAGGCTGATTAGAATCCGAATTATCAAAAATCACCCCAGTATTTGCCGAAAAATAAATATTTGCTTTTGAAGTATTGGCATTTTTACTATGTCCAGGTAGGGATAATAATCCTGATTCATTATCAACTCCACGTAATAGCGCACCCACAGGTTGCAAATTTAAATTCCAGTCTGGCATCAAATCCAGATTAATTGCCACACTATTTTCACTCAAACCTGCATTGCCCCCATTCAAATTTGCTCCACATTGGTTTGCACCCAATAAAAATTGTGAATCATTATTAATTTGCCATCCAGAATTACCTAAAATTGCACCATCAACTAAAACGCCGCCTTTACCGCCTAAAAATATAGCGCTGCTATGAATAATATCTAGCTGATCAGCTAATTTCATTTTACTCGCATTACCTCCAACATAATACAAAACCGCTTCCAGATTATTGGTTAATAAATTATTAACAATAGCAACACATGGAGTTTGCTGAAACATATTAGCAGTTGCCAAGTCTGATGACCAATTAGCCCCCAAAACTTGTGGAGACAATATAACTGGACTATGCTGCGCAGCCTGGTCTGTTATAGCATTGCGATTTTCTCGCATATATTTAGTAAAATTTAACGCAAATGCCTCAGTTTGGCTAGCTAGTATACGCGCATCTTTTTTACGCATGTTAGCCGAACTAAACGTTACTACTATCACCATAAACCCAGCAAGTAGAGCCAATGCCAACATAGACTCAATTAAGTTAAACCCACGCTGCTGTCTGGCTGTTGCATCCATATACAACACGATATTCTGAGCTCTACAACTACCCTGCCCAACATCAAATTGACAGGAGTTATTCTGCAGATAATCCATTTATTTACCTTGATAAAAACTGGAAATTGGAGCTACCGCCAAATAAGTATATCCATCCGGAAAAGATAGCTGATACTGAGCAGTAGCATATGGAACATTAGTTACATAATCATCTGATTCAACTTCACAGATGCTGCCTTCAGTATGTATTCTATAGTAACCATATAAATTGACTCGGTTACCATTGCCATCATATAATCCAGGTATTAACATCTTTAGATAAGTATATTGGTTTGAAGTGGAATATTGCACCCCACTAGGCGGCGTAATATAATTCGATATATTTTTACTGGTATACGTTGTATATTCGGCTCCTTGGTAATAGCAAGCAGGCGTAATATTGCCCGCTACTATAACTCCGTCAGGATTCACTCCACCTAGGCTAGGTACATTGGTTTTAACAAAAGTATTTTGCAATGGAATATATCTATCTGCATTAGTTTGTGTATTCCACCAGAAACTATTATCTAACCCTCTAACTCCTGGAATAAAACCACTAGGTAAGCTATTTATATCTGGTATACATGGATTACCACCCACACATGCTTCAGTAAATATTATGGTAGGCGATTGGGTATTCAAAACCCGATAACCATTAACTGCATCATATGAGCTAACCCAAGCCTGACCACCATCTATAGAGGGATAAATGGTATTAATATTAGATGAACCAAACTCAAAAGGCAAATTAATCGTGTCATCTGCTACGGCAGATTGAGTCAGTAAATTTGATACACTATCATAATCTAACGAGTATTTATTACATACTGCACTAGTACAATTATACGCCCAATTACCATCATGACTAACTGCGTAACCATAATGCAGATATGTATCTCTCAAAATATTTGTATTGCCATTAATTGGATTCATTTTATAGCTTATAAATTGATTAGCGTATCCAGGAGCAGATTCATTAGCACAATTATATTGAGATGGAATATGCCAAGCCTCATAATTACATTGTTGCACAGTTAGATATAACTTATGATCAAGAGTTTCAATAAAATAGGCCAGCGGATAACTAAAAGTATTACTCTGGGCGTTACTCATCCCAGTATTATACGCATAGGCATAATATGAACAATAACCCAAAGCCGGGATACTACTCATATTAAAACAATCATCCGAATTGATTGTTTTAATAAAATATCCGCTTATAACTCCCATGCCGGGGTTATATTGATTTAAATAACTTTCTCCATACATCTCTTCCTGTGCATATTTCCAATTTTGGTCGCTAAAACTCGTGTTTATATAATAGGTAGTTCCGCTAGGTAAATTATATGTGGGTATAGTAACCGTGACATTATTTGGATTAGTAAACCTTAATTTATATATGGTATGAATCCCAATAGCTGAAATATCTACATACGGCATAGCATTATCATTCATATCCCGAGTAGTTATGGACAATGGCATTAATTTTGTGGCTGGAGGAATGTCGTCATCACTACTAGAACTACTGTTTGCGCTACCGTCACCACCCCCATTGCAGGCGCTTATTAATAGACTCATCAATATCAAAATAACCCAAGCAATCACGTCAGTATCAAACCAATATTTATCATTCCTCAACCAATATTTATCGTTAATATTTATCACCCTTTTATGTCTCCAATAAAGTTATTTTTAATTATAATTTCTCAGGCTTCTTTAGCCTAAATTCCCAACTTCAATTTTTATCAAAACCACTGTGTCATTTCGTCACCACAAAAACTGCTTGTGACGGATCATTAGTGCAAGTTACCGAAGTAATAACAGGTTGCCATTGAGTTGCCCAGCTTGGATAACCAGGACATTGACAAATAGCATCACAGGTATAACCATAATCTACCAAGCCAATAACCGCACGATTAACTAATAAATAATCTGGATAAGATGCTGGAGGTAAATATAATGGCTGCGAAATAGCGCCAGAGCCATCAATATTCGCTCCATTTATATAAGAAGCGATTAAAACTGAATCTTTATATGCCTGATAGCCCTCCCAATAATGGTTATGTGCCGATGCATTGCCAATACAACTAAAACCATCTGTAGCACAGCAATGGCTACCCCAATCTGGATAACTCTGCACATCAGTTTGCAAATTGGTAATAAACATTCCCGTAGGGCATTGAAACTCAGCCTGTTTGGGTGTATAATTTATAGTCACTGATTGAACTGGCAAATAACAATACCCATTTGTGTCAAACGCACAAGTTGGACTGCGCATACAGACTACTTGACTTACATACAGGTTATTTACATCATTAAGGTCATCTGATTGTTGTGCTATCCGGCCAATTTCAGATTCCACACATGCGCTACCAACTGCCACTTGCATTGTTGGCTGAATTGATGCAGCGGACACCTCTCCCACATATAAGCGATTATCAATCTTGTCATTACCACTAGTATTAACTCCTCCGCGCTTAAATCCAGTCACTATCGCTATTTGGCTGCCATACTTATCCTTTGATTCAACTGCAATTCCCAATTGACGATTTTTACATCCAAGTATATTAGCGCGACTAAAATCATAGTTATTAGTTGGGTCATAATCATACATTGTGGCTGTATTAGTTGGATCAATCACACAATCCGGATTATTCTGAAAAATTATATTGCTGTGTAAACTTGCCGCACTTTGGGGCTGATAATCCATATTTAAATCATTATTCATGCGGTTGTTACTTTGTGATTCATCAACACTGTGCAAAATATCAGAATATTGATGCAATGTGTCATCTCTAGGCAATTGATTATCTAATGTCAACAGACTAGTCACATTAACTACATAACTAGCATTGCTAATTTGTGTACCATTACAATAATATAATGCTGGATTAATTCCATGCGATAAGTCGACACTACCCCTGGCAACAAATAGCTTGCCCACCATGCTGCTCTCAATTACCCAATCCTTAGCACTTCCAGTTACGCTGCCATTGCTGTATAATCCTATTGACGATCCGATATGGTTCAAGCCATCATTAAGCATATTTTGAGATAATTTTTTTGAATCATTATTATCGCGATAATAAACCAATGCCTGCAATTGATTTTTATCATAAAAAATTATGGTACAAGCTATCTGGTTCAAATTATTAACTGCGTAATTAATATTTGGTATATACCCTTCCTGAAATAATATTTCTGGGCTAACTGTTGCTACCAAAATATTTGATGTATCATCTTTAGACAAAGATATTCTCAATAAATTCTGGTGTGTAGCAATATACCTAACCGTCGCTTGTGCATAGCTATAAGCCTGCTGCGCAGCCTTTCTGGCTTGCACCAATTCCAACATTGAATTACTAATATTCAGAGTAATAAATAACGTTCCCATAATTACTATTAAAGCCAGCATTAATTCTATGGCAGAATATCCGCTAGCCTTCATTATCTTCATTTATTATCTTTTCCCCCTAAGAAACACACCTGCATGTCATAAACCGCTTAAAAACTTCCCAACACTCACATTAAGGTGCGTAGTTATCTACTACATAAGTGGCAGACGCATTAGTGCATTGCAACTGTGCTAATCCCAGAACCTGCACCTTCTGAACATTGCCACTTTGATTTTTATAACTACATACACTTTGATAGGCTGTACACCAGGAAAATCCAGTTACACTGTCATAACATCCAAACGCCTCTCCGTGAACACCTTGGGTTATCGTCCAGCCATATAGCGCAGGACAACTTACTTCGGTATAGATTCCACTGCTTGGCTGAATAGTATCAACTATAGTTCCTACTGGACATGCAGCGCTATATTGCAAATATGAAAACTGATAAATTAAAGAAGAAGTCCTTATTGGCAAAAAACAGTAACCTAATCCATCACAAAAAGTAGGGTTATACATACATTGCAATTGGCTTGCAATTATCTCTTCCCCAGCTAATTCTTGAGCTATTTTACCTAAATCTATTGAGTTGCAAATCTCACCAGCGCTAATTGGATGAGAAACAGGGGCAATAAATGCAGCTTGCACCCCAGCATTATTTATATTGAGCTGACTAGCAGTTATAGGCGCTCCATTTGGCGCATTACTTTTTAGCTGCACTCGTTGCTCATTTATACTGCTTGGTCCAAAATCAAGGTTTTTATATATATGCTCTTCTGGCGTTCCGGCCACTGACTCTATCGCCGGATATTCAGCAACAGCAAAAACCGAACTAATCTTAAATGGACTAAATACGCTAAATAATAACCAAAAGATTACTAACAATTTTTATACCCCAGGTCTACTGTAGTACTAACTGTAGCAGCCGGCATCGATTTTTGCCCACAGGATTGTATGCTGCTAGAACCACTGCTCAATGGGGGCTCAGATTTTGATCCGGTACCGCCGCCCCCACTGCATTGTGCAGTCATAATACAGGTATTAGTTGATGAGTCATAAACAGATGTAATATTAATTGCATATCCTCTACCACTACAATCTCCGTTAAATAAAGAACATGGCTGATCTACATACATTCCAGCAGCAGTATTAGTTAAACAAGCATAATTACAATTACCCGGAGTTTGATAAGTCGCATATGCATTAGATATGCACTGGCTGCCACTTAATATTCCGGGCATAGGAGACCAATATGCGCTGCCCGAAACTAAAGACTGACCATTGAGTGAAGCTGGACAAAATGAATTGGCACTAGGAAAAATTACTCCATTACAAGCAGCAACTGTGCTGCTGGTATAAAAATGAGCATTTGCAGTCGCAATACAATTTTGCCCAGTTGAATCTAGTACACTACTTATCCATGCTGCTGTTCCGGCATACATACTAATACCCTGTATTGCGGCATAATCTAAGCAAATAGCATTAGCATCAATTATAGGTAATTGTGTAGCGTCACAGTAATAGCTTTTACTCGTAGTTGATTCTTTAACTATATTATCCAAATATAAATTAGTCTGCATGGTAGTAAGTGAATTAATGCTTGGATTAGATTCTAATATGGAACTCACTTTTTTTAAACTTGGATCAGAATCAGTTGTCGTTGACTGCTGATCCAAAGCACCTTTTATTGATGCAAACAATTTAATCCCTTTCGTTAAATCAACCGCTAACGCATTTGCAGGCAATGGAGGGGTGAAGTTACACGCCACTACAATATTATTTATAGTAAAATCATCAAAACTTATGCCACTTTCAATGCCACCGCTTAATATATAACTATCATTGCCTTGTTTCACTAAAGAACCTGCATTTTCTCCAATTGTCTTGGCTATTTTATCTATAGTCAATTTATCCAAACTTTGTGACTTTATATCTGCATTACCAAAAATAATATAAGCACGCAACGTAGTATTTTGTCCATTGCTTAAATACAAACATGGGGTTTGATAATTTTTAGTTATCAACGTAACTCCTTCCGGCGTATACTCGGCAAACACAGAAAAAGGAATAATTATGTCTTGTTGACTATATGATTGCTGCACCAAGCCTCTATAGTTATCTTCAATATATTTGATGGCAATTTGACTGTAGCTTTTAGCTTGGTCTGCTATCTGATTAATTTCTCGAGCCTGCTGTTGTGCCTTAATAAATTGATTAGTTAGCAATATTACAAAACATAAAGTTACCAACACACCCATTATTTCAAGTACAGTGTAGCCATAATACTTATTAGAATCTCTCATTTTATGAATACGCTCTTTGCCTCTCATTTATGAATAGTATATTATTCGCCAAAATATTTTTCTGATAATCAATTTCAATAATCAAACCGCACGCAAATTTGGATAAGCATATTTTTAAATGTCTGATACTTTAACTACTGGCTGCATATAAACATAGGTTAAAAATCTGTAATCACTTTTAGACTCTATTTGAGTACAAAATAAATTAAACATAGACTGCAGCTTATTCAATGTTGATATACCATTAGCATCAGCAGGCAGTTGAGAAAACATTTCAATAATATTACATTTACTTTGACTAAATACCCAGGGTACTGTCCAATAAGTGCTGTTGCCTTGATATAAACGCTTAGACATATCCTGTCCCAATTGACCCATAACCTCCAGCATTTGAGTAGTTGAATAACCCTTAACAACCTCGGGTGTATATGTATCCCAACTACTAGCTAAATACAATATTGGTGCATTCTGACTCTCATATATGAGCGGATTAATATAGTTAAATACAACTGCCTCATAGTTTAGGAATCGCAATAAATTTTTTTGTGAATAATTGCTGATATTATCTTGTTCATAATCTAACCAATTAATCTGCTCCACATTACCCGAATTTGATGTTAAAGTTAAATGTAATACATCGTAATTTGCCAACATGTATTGAACCATTAAATCATTATATTGCATAATATTAGCTGCCACCGCAGATGCCTTAAAAGCATGATAAGTTGCTAAATTAGCACTATCATGGCGACTAAATTCCTCGGTCATGAAAATAATGGTTGTAAGCATTAGCGCCCAAACTATTAATGACTGCATATACTCTTTGTCTTTCAATTCTGGACATTGTCATATTTTGTAAATTACTCCTCATGTACTTAGTGTACATGTCGTCGTAAGTTTACTGCAATATTTCGCGTCCAGAATCGAAATACTGCGAGTATAACTCTGCGAGTCTAGACTCTGCGAGTATGCAACAGCTTAACTGCATGTGTTAGCCTAAATGTCTTTCAATCCTAGATTTCGTTATATCCTGTAATACACGACAAAATCATATTTTGAAAGTTACCTCTCATATACCTACCGTGCAGTAAATACTACAGAATTATTAAGCTGGCTACATGCTGACGCAACTACCGCGCCATCTAAATCTGGAGTACTATCATAGCTATATACCTCAGTATCATTAATCGAAATAGACAGAAATTCACTTCCCACAAGAGTGGGAACTGCGGTACTACATACGGAGGAAGGTACATTTGAATAAGTAATCACAAAATTACTCGCATCAGTGCCAGCATCAGCAGTCACCGTTCCGCCCTGAAATTGGTTTTGGATTGTTGTACTGTCAGAAGAAATTTTTAAATCTGCCGGCACTAATTTACCTTCAATTACGCTAGCCGTAGTCAAGTTGGTATAGCCAACAGTTGAACTTCCATAAGCATTTTCAATATTGCTTACCAAGGTAGCTACATCACTCACCATTTGGTTAGCATTTTGCTTATCCGAATTACCCGACATAGTGTGGAGGGCAACACCAATTCCAACCGCTATAACCGCCAATACCAACATTAATTCTAGGGCATTAAATCCTGCATATTTTTGCAAGGGCAAAGATTGCCATCGACTACCAGAAATACTATTCTCATAATCACCATACCCAGTACAATTACTACTTTTTGAATCAACCATTTTCATGAATATCACACCTTAAAAAAATAATACTTTTAAAAAACTAAACAACTAAACTAATCTAAACTAATATTTAACGCTCGCTAAATCATTACCAAACTGATAAACCGCAAAATATAAAAACGCTATTACTGCAAATATAACAAACGTTATTAAGAACCTCATAGACTGGGCTTGAATTTTTATTGTTTCAAGACCATCCTCAGCTAAGGTACTCGACAAAGCATCCAATACATCATCTTCACTATATTTAATCTGAATTGCCAATTCCCGCACCATATGTTTATCCGGAAAATCCAATTTACTATGAATTAGTGACTCCCCAATATCTAACCCATCCGCCATATGTTCCATTAATGTTTGTATACGATATCTTAGATACGGCTTAGCCAACTTTAACATCTGCTCTAGGGCTTCATACTGTAAATAACCACTTCTACCCAAGCTATTGAGTGCAAACAAAAATCCACAACCAATCATAATCCTATACATATTAAACGGCGCAATATTTTCTAAGTATTTACGGTATTCATTAGTTAAATTTGGTAACGCCCAAACAATAAAAATCACCACCCCAATTACCAGAATAATTAATCCAGAAAACCACCAATTAAAGCTATCTGCCATATACATCAAAAACACTGATGACGGTGATAATTGAGTGATATTGTGCACATTTTGTACAAATGCTGGTATTACCCTAATACTAAAATAAAATAATAATAACAAGAGTACTCCAAACATGAATAGTGGGTACGCTAAGGCTTGTATAAATGCCTTTTTCATTTGATTGGTCTTTTTATTATTTTCTATAACGGTAGTAAACCCTGCTGTTATATCATCCTGCTCACTAGCCGAAATTATCATGATATCCTGCTGCGGTACATATTTTGATAATGCTTTGGCAAAATCAGCATCCGAATTACGCATCTGCTCCATAATGTCATCATATACATACCAAAGTCGACTTTTTAAATCTTTACTATTAACCTCAAGATCTCGCATCTCTTCAATTGCTTCATTAATTTGCAGAGTTGCAGGCTCACCAGTCATTTTCTCTAACATTCGATAAGTTTTCTGACGCTGCCTATACACCATAACGCTAGCCTTAGTAACTTTGCTTAGGCAATTATGCAAAGAGATATAGCAACGGCTTATTCTATTCATTTAATCTTATTTTATTCATTTAATAATTGATAAAAATATTCTCGATCAAGCGCCTTGGGTAAATGAATAAACTCAAGCTCATCCTCCAAATCATAAGGATCAATCCATCCATGCTTAACTTTTAATAATCCATGCGCCATCATCGGCATACCATGTAATTCTTCTAACCAATATGTTTCTGCCTCAAAATTTGAACGTAAAATTAGAGACATAAATTTTTGATCAGTGTTTATAATTTCAGCAATTACCGTCCTCCCGCTATTTCCACGCCGACAATAACTACATCCATTTTCGTTACGCAGTCGAACTCCGCTCAAATCATGCCCCAATGCGTCAACTAAGCGCTTAATTAATTTATCATTTAATTTGTCATTTAATCTCTGGTCTAATTTTTTATGGTTCTGCTCCAAAAAATACGAACAATGGTGACAGATTTTTTTAACTAATCGCTGCGCTATTAAACTTGACACAATATTTGAGTCACAAATCAATTCCTTAGCCAGTTCACTATCTCCATCTCCACTAACCGTAATTAAGCGTTTAATAATACCAATAGCTGATGTTGCATGAACTGATGTCCATACTTGATGCCCAGTCATTGACGCATCAATAGCTGCTTTTAGCGAACCACCATCCCGAATCTCACCAATCATAATTACATCAGGGTCTAGCCGCATCATTGCAGTAATTGCCTCTCCAAATATTTCTTTTTTGCGCTTGCTATTATTTGCCATGATTGGGGTTTGCGTTGCATATGCCATAATCTTTTTAGTAACCATTTCACCATTAATCTGTTTATGTAATTCAATCTCTCCACCAATTTCAAACTCAACCGGATTTTCTGCAGTTATAACGTGTTTGCTGCCATTGCTCTCTTGTATAATTTTGCTTACTATAATTGACATTGTGGTGGACTTACCCGCTCCAGTTGGTCCAGCAAAAAAATTGATTCCACCCTTTTTACTTTTTGCTTGGTTAATTTGATCAATTTGAAATGTCTCATAACCTAAAACGGCTAAATCTAATTGGCTAGGATCAGATTTTCTAAGCAGCCGACACACCATAATATACCCGGCATCAGTGGGGCTGGTTCCTATTCTCACTCCAGTTATACCATCCGGCAAAAACACTGCTTTCATTCTCGCATCCTGACGTGATTTTGGCTGAAAAGTTTTACCTGCTTGATCACACATAGTCATAAAAATAGTCTTGCATAATTTATGTCCATGCAATGCTGTATATTCATAATCAACATCTAGGTCGCCAATTCTTCTTATTTTTATAACACACTCATTTTTTCTTACATTTATATGCACATCTGAAGCATTTTCATCTGCCGCCAATTTAAATAAATCACTTATATCGCGCTGAAATTGTGAAGACTCCTGAGTATTTTTTATGTTTTCATCATAAAAAGCACGTATTTGAGCAGAAGCTAAGGCAATCGGTTTACCGTCAAAAAGTTTTGCCTGCTTAAAATATGCAATTTTGTTCAATACTTGCGGATGGCTGGCATAAGCTGCATTGTAGTAAAGCTTTCTTTCTGAGGTTAAGCATATATAGTCATATAACTGCGGCAATATCTGATGTGATTCACCTTTTGCAGTTAAAATTTTTATTTTATCCTCCAACACGCCCCCTCCCCTAATTACTTAATTTAAAAAAACAATAGTAACAATAATGATAATGATAATAAAAAAATTAAAATATTCTCTAATAATATATCTTTAATGCATAGAAACTATAGGCGGAATCGCATCTTTACCAGCAACCCCAATATTGGCGCTAGTCACTATTGGTGATGGTGTAAATACGGGACTTATTCGTTGATTTTGCTGAGTTTTAGGTTTTTCTAAAGCGGAATAAATCCGATTAAGAAATAAATTTTGCAGCTTACTTTTTCCTTTTCCCGAATAATAACTCAACTGAATCCCTTCCATGGTTATGTTATTAACCATATATTTACCCACCCTCGAGCCTACATTTACTGTTAATGACCCACCATCCGCAAACTGCAACCAAGCAATTTTCTTACCACCATGATTAATCGCAACTCCAGTAACAGTTGTCTGCATATTTCCCCAATCTCCACTGGAATTATTATATTCATTCAAATTATTGTATTTAACCGTAGATGTGGGATTATGTAATTTTTTTATATCAGCTTGGGCTTTCTCTATTTCTAACTGACGCTTTAATTTAATTAAATCATTGGCATCAGTATCAGCATTTGCTAAGTTAGTCATATAAATTTTTCCTCCCATTTGAGATTCTACGCGTTTAACTTCAGATTCAAATTGTGCATTAGATAATGACTCTTTAGATAATGACACAAAAGATGATGGAGCAGTAGATGATGAGATAGCAACTACATTATTATTAACCGCAAATAAGTCATTAATCACAAACAGATGTAGCACAATTAAATATGAATTATGTGAACCAATTACCTTCTTGATTATTCCCGCGATCACTTTATTAACCACTTTATTAAACTCTCCATCAATTACCCTACTAATTATCTTATTGTGTGCCACTAAAACTCTCCTTGTATTATCCATTCATATGACCCGCTATTTTGATCAAAAGTCATACTTATTTCACGTAAATACATATCATCCAACACATGAACCTTATATAAAAATAGCGGAGACTGCCTTGAAATAATCTTGAATTTGATTAATTGCCCTGTTTTTTTATGCTGCTGCCCAAGTAAACCATTTTTAGTTGATGGCAATACAGTTTTAATAGAGTAACTAATCACCGCCTGTTGTAACCGATTGATAATAGCTTCTTGTTCCGCTTTAAATTTAGGCATACTATTGTTGAGCATCCTATTGGGGGTAGACAAACTATTTTTAACATTATTTCTTGCAATACCTTGAGACAACAATAAACCATTTTGATTCGGCAGTACATTTTTAAAATCTTCGGTATAAACTCCAATCTTATTAGCATAGTGCACCCTAACTTTATCTCGACTATTTTTACCGCTCAAATCTTCATCAATCAAATCCGTAAAATTAGCCAAAGTGGTATCTATTGCGGAGGAAAAAGTAAAAACGCTACCCAATGAATTACATTTAAGCGATAAAAGGGTCCACTGCCCCAAATCTTTAAAATATTTGTCTTTATTCAGTAAACAAGCACTAATTAACTGTTTTGGACTTACCAAACTTGGATATAAAGTCGCAGCTTTTATATTGCGTCTAACCTTAACCGACTTATCCTCAACAAAATATTGAAAAATCAAGTATCCTAATACAACAATCAAACTTAAACTCAAAGCAATTTTATACTTCTTAAGCGTTTTATTCAATATCGGATAGATAAGAGACTTAGCATGGTTTTTTTTAAAATTAGCATTACTCCAATATATCTCGTCAGAGGTATAGGGTAAGATAATAATGTTGGGTATCAAATAGTTGAGACTTTTTTCTGTCCGAACCATCTTAGATTTCAAACACTTTTCAAATGCTGCTTCTCGAATCAAACTACAAACCTTTTCAATATCAACAAAATGCGCTGTGGTAGCATCAGCGCATTTTCCATCAATTGAGCGCACATGTTTATAGCCTGATGTTATATTTAATTTATTAGCATCATTTATATTACCCGTATTTAACCGGGTAGATAAATTCATAGTTAATAAAATATTGTGAATAACTTCAATATAACCCTTATCATCATAAAAATTAGCTGTGATAAAATCTTCCAAATCTCGCACCTGTTGCTTAGACAAATTAAGCATAATTTTAGTTAATAGTTCTTTATCACTATACGAATCAGACAGGATTTCAAAAACATTTAAAAACTGCGAACTCACCTCAACCGGAAGATATAGGGTTTCAATATCATATTTGCTGGCTATCTCATAAATCGATTGTACTACCATCTCAATTTTTGCTACATATTCACCTTCATCAGGACATATAGTCCCATTAAGTAAAACTATATAACCATAAAGGTCATGATCTAATATTCTTCCTTCATCCATCTCACCAAAACTTTTGAATTTAAAACAAATTATACAATTAGCATATTGATTGGATAATTTAGAGGATTCAATTATAAATTTACCCAACGATGCAATTTTACGCTGTCCCCCTAATTCATCTTTATGACAAAATCCCCAGGTAGCAATTCGTTTTATATAACAAAATCTATTATGCTGAGTATCTTTAATTAATTTGGCTAAATTGATACTACGCTTGCCTTCATCAGCTATCTGCCAAAACATGCCCGCTGCAAAACTTAGCCCATTTTTAGTAATTAATTTCATGAATAATGTCTATGTACCTATGCACTAATAACTCTCGGCGTCACTAAAATAACCATTCTAGTCCTAGTTTTTTTAGCGCTTACGCCACCACCTAACAACCAATTATATGCTCCCCCAACACCGGTATTAGTAATTGCCTGGCTATCTGAATCATAACCTACCAAAACAAAACAATCGCCCGAACGTATCACTGCCTTTTCCATCAAATTACGTTGTAATGTTTCAGGAAGTTGAATACTTGATCCATTAGAAGAATATTGACTAATTTGTTTCAATGCAGATAAATTAATTGATAATTGCATATATACCTCTCCATCACCCTGAATTACTGGTAATACATTTAGGGTAAACCCGGTGGTAAGTTGTCCTGGAGTTAATGCCGTTTGGCTGCCCACATTACTAGTTTGCGTAGTGGTAACTGAGGCTAAATATCCTTGCTGATCAACAAATTGCACTGGCACCGGCTGATTCGACAGTGTTGTGACCGCAGTGCTAGTTATTAATGAGGTTTTAGCAATAGTGCTTAACGCATTAATTATTAACTGACTACCATTTAATTCCCCAGAATTTGCTGTAACAGTAAATGCCTGTGTTGTACTGGTAGGCACAAATACCGGAGATGGAGTAAATCCACTAATATTACTAGACGAACCCTGGGCTACAGCCTGACCATTAATGCTAAAACTAGCATCAGCCCCATTTAATGCCAATCCCCAATTTATGCCGTAATTGTCGGTTGAGTCAACATCTACATTTAATATCTGAATATCAATTTGAACCTGACGACTCATGATATCATTTTGACTTTTCATATATCGATCAACACGCAGTAAAACAGATGGTTTATCTGTTACTGTAACCGACGAAGTAGAGGGGCTAATATTAAACTTACCTGTCCTCGACTTAATATTTTCAATACCTTCCTTTAAATTATTCCACAAACTATTTTGTAAATTAAACGCTACGTTTTGAACCGCATTTTGTTGTGACTGTGACTGCGAACTCCCGCCACCGATAGAACCGCTGCCACCAGATCCGGCTTGTGCTTGTATACCCGAATTGGTATTCACCTGATTTTGTACCTGAACATCTCCAGGAATATTTTTAACTATCCAAGTTTTAGTTTCTGTATCAGATAAAATCAACTTTCCATCTAAATATGTCCAACTCAAATCACACCGGGCACCAATTAAATTTAGTAAATCCAGTAAATTCCCTTCCTGCTGGGTAATGCGTACATCATTACAATTATCAGCACTGATATCTGGAGTGGATATATCTATTACCGTCGGAATTCCGATTAACTCAGTAAGGCTGCTAGCAAGACTTTTTAACCCCAAAAATTGTTTATCAATCTGAATCGTATTATTAAATACCGCTGGTAAATAATCAGTATTATTTTGCATTATTACCTGATTTCCAAAATACCCGCTGGCGTCATGAGTAATAAAATTTGTCTGTTTAGCCGATGTAGAATTTATTAATTTATTATTTGTAGCTGAAATGTTAGATTCAGTCTGAGTAATTGAACTCTGAACATTAGCCGGCAATGAAGTAATTCCACAAGATACAAGACTAACGCCGACACTCGCAAGAACCATAATAAATAGTGGGCTAACCACTTGCTTTTGCAAAAAATTTAATGTGTTTAATGCGTGCATACTGTGTATAATCATCATTTACTGCTTAAAGAATAAATTTCGAGCACACGATTGCTATCATACATTGTTGCCATTAGTGGCATATCCGTATGTACTGTTGCTTTTAACACTTCATTAACCGCGCTTTCAAAATTACCACTAATGCTCCAATTTGTATCAATCGGGTAATTAGCTTTTACATTCCATACCAACTGCCAATTAACGCGTTTACACCATTTAGTTAAAGTATTTCTTAAAGTTTTATCATCTCGATTAACAACCCAGAGCGGCATTGATTCACCCATAGTGGGGTTGGATGATGACCATGCCGCATTTTGAGTTGTCGGGTGAATAGCTTTAAATACAATTTCATGGTTTTTTATGCACCAAACATAACCAAGTTTTTGAGTGCTTTGATTCAATAGTTGACGGATAGTTCCGTTATTCATCAAAATAGCAACAGGGGTTGCCACATCTGATGACCGACTATATAAGCTCACACTAACTCCATCTATTGCATTTAAGCGATTAACCAATTCATCAATATTATGAAATGTCCGCCGGACTGTTATTTTAGTATCTAGAATATTCTTATCATTCACGCTGCCACCTCCATCTTCCAAGCTGGATAATTCATATAACTGTTCCGGATTATCAATTAAATTTGTTGTCGCAACACTCGATTGGATTAATAAGCACATCAAATAACCACCAACAATAAATCTGATTATTGCTTGCATTACCGATTATCTTCCCCATCGAGCAGAATATGTTTAATCTTATCTATTCCATATCGGCTTTCAGTTTCAACAATGCGCGCTTGCACCTGATCACTAAATGTTTCCAACGCCCTAGCCAAACTATTTTTAGTATCACTTAAAAATTGCTGCAAATCATTTTCCACTGACATATTAACTATTTTACGCTCGTCTAAATAGTCATCCAATTGATTGATATATTTCTTCTTTAATTCTATGTCCTGAAGATATTTCTGTGTCGGCTCAAAATTATATTTAGCCAACAATGCATCTAAAACTTGCTGGGTAATAGATTGTTCAACTTTCATAATAAAGTCTTTATTTGTTAGTATTTGCTCTACTATATAATCCAAATTGTCACTATTATTCATTTGATTCATCCTTTCTTTGTAATCACCTTGCACAAGCTGTATTGGAAATATTGTTTTATTATCTTCTTCAGATTTATTCAGTATTTTTTTCAACATTTGTGTTTCAACTCCTTCAATTATCAGCATATTTTCAAGAAACAAGACCATTTTTTATAGCACAATCCGCCGTTCTTTTAAACTTATACAATATGCGTATTACAGCATAATTTTGTAAAAGATTTCAACTAACTGTTAAAACCCCATAACTTACATCTCTAATCAAGCCACACCCATACATTTTTCATATCATGAATATCTGCCGTCTGTTTGAAATAAACCTTTTCAAGCCCCTTACTTTTGAATATTTTAACTAGACTATTTACTAAAGCTCTGGCATTATCATTTTGATAACAAATTTTTATAGCCTTATTTTGATCTGATGCAGCAACATATATAATTGACTTAAGTCGTGGATCATCTTCGGTTAACCTTTCATCAAAAAGTAAATCAAATTTTATAATAATGCTGTCTTTAGGGTTGCTTGTAAAATAGCCGCTTTCAATTCCACTGTTTTTTTCATGGCTTTCAATTACGTTGCTTGCAATGTTATTGATTTTTATAATACCACTTTCACTATTATTACTTTTAACATTAATACTTTCAAACACATTATCCATAATGATTGCGTCAGCACCACTAATCAAGCCCGCAAAACATAAAAAATAAATTATCACTATAAACCGCATACTTTTGATCCTCTATACTTCCACATAAATGATACATTTACCACAAATAGTCTATACTCTTTGTCTTTGAGTATATTTAGTAAACCAATCACTACTTATCAAACCTACAGACATTATTTTAGATGAATCAAAATACCAAATTTTGCGCAAATTGCACATATTATGAAATTAATGCGTACCATTTAACACTAAATTCATAAAATAATTGAATAAATCATGTCGTATAACATTGCTATATTTTTGGAGTAAAAAATATAGCAAGCGTATCAAAATTAATCGAGGAGAAAGTGCTTAATGCAGCAAAAAATGAATTAATATAAACTCTAGACGAAGCAGAAATTCGTGAGTGGGTAAAGAGCATTATTTAATAATTAAGACTTGGTTAAAAAACTCCCCAAACCTGACGATTGATAGACAGTGTCTCCCTACTTCCGCGTTTTCTAGAAGACAAAAAACAATATTCCCATATTAATCAGACCGTTAAAAAATTTAGGCACTACATTAATTTTGGTATATTGTAATTTCTCTGCTGCGTTTTAAGCCAAATGCTCTATAAAGTGCGGTGGCGAAATGAGACATGCACCCTGGAATTTTGTATTTATCTTGGGTTCGACGATGCACATAAATACTTGACTGAACTGATAACATAACATCTAAAATATTATTTATAGTATATCTTGGTTGAGTTAATTGAGTTTGATATTGAATTAGTTTTAAAATAGCAAATGCCATATAGCAAATTGCAATATGAGTTTTAATTCGCTCAGGCTTGTAATGATAAATTGGTCGCATTCCTAAATTATGCTTATTAATACGAAATGCTTCTTCAATGCGCCATAGATTACTATAACGATTAAAAATTTCTACTATCCCATTATCATAGATGTTAGTAATTACCCCGTGAAGGCCATCCCAGCGCTTTGCTTGTTCAATTTTGTACTCGTCAATTTTGGCAATTCCGCTAGAACTCATATATAATTTGGCAGATGTTTTGAGTATTTTATCTGTTTTGCCTTGTTTGTTTTCCAGTTTTGCTAGAATTTTATCGCGCTTATAAACATCATTTTTTGTAGACACCATCAACGTTCACAACAAAATAGATACCGGCTTGTAGAGTATAATCAGGAATTGACCGATCTGTGGGCTAAGTGGCGAATAAGTATAATATACCAAAGAACACCTAAACTCAATAACCCCAAATATATAATAGGTAGTATAATAGGCGTGGATATTGTATAAAAACCGAGTACAGTTATTACTAAAAATGCTGAACCCATATTGATAAAGCTCATTACAGCAGATGCATTGCTCTTGTCTTTGGCATATTGCAAAGCTAATGCTGCACTATTACCAAAAATAAATGATAAGCCAAAATATATTATAACCATCGGTATAAATAAACTCAAAGCTTGATCTATGAACAAGCATAGCAACACTGCCAACAATATAGCTCCAATTAAACTAATACTTAACCCAAATTTTAATGATTTATTCGGAAGCCAAATTTTACCTAGATAGTTGGATAATAATGAGCCAGCTAAAATACCAATGCATGGCACAAAATTATATATTCCATAACTACTCGGTGTTACATGCATAATATTCATTGCAATAAATGGAGCAAGCGCTGCAAATGTGTAGACAATGCAACTGCCAAGTCCCACCAATAAACCGCCAACTATAATTGATGGATCTTTAAACTGCAATAGATAATTATTGATAAGATTACCTAGCTGTAGCGCATCATAGTCTTTTATATTATACACTTCAGGTAGCGCTATCGCTAAAATTAGGACGGCTAATGCATACACCACCATTAAGTAAAAAGGAGCAGACCAATTAAAATATGATACGACGATACCACCAATGAAGACACCAAGCCCTGGAGTTATAGCAAAAGCGCAAGTGAGCAAGCCCAAGACGGAGGCACTCTCCTCATGGGTAAATAACTTATGTGATAAAGTAAAGGTCATCTTTAAACCAGATGCAGCCCCTAATGCCATAATAAACCTTGCAATTACTAGTAATGTAAAAGAATGTAATGGGTAAGATAGAATACATCCAAGCGCTCCAATACTTGCCAAACATGCACCAATAGCAATAGTTATGCGACTACCGAATCTGTTTGCTAATGCTCCATAGATTAACTGCCCAAAGGCATATCCAACTAAATACCATGTAACGGTTAGCTCTGCTGTTTGATTACTTATCATAAAATACGCAGCTATGGCAGGCAATCCTGGGGTAAATATAACCGCACCAATAGAACCAAATGAAATAAGCAGCATTAAAGCTAATATATGTTTTACTTTCATGTTGGTTTTACTCCCATGTTGATATTGTCTTGATATAAATGTCAAAGCCGTATTGTAAGAGTTTTTGTATGAGATAGTAAATAGGAAAAGTTCCTGAGATGTAATTAGGACGTGTATCTAAAGTATGCATCGTTACTAAAAATTAAGCTAACTCAAGATGCAAATTAATCAAAAAACTAACAGGAATTTTATTTTGATATTGTAGTAGATATAGCTTTTCAATTAAAGCATCTATACCATACACATTCAGCTTGTGATATAGCCCACCACTAATTATATTGCTTATTGTTTTAGCTGATACGGGTTTATCTGACAAGTTGTTAAGAATTGTGGCTATTTTCTTTGGACTTTTGTAATAAAGCAATAAAAAGGCAATTTCATGTTCACGTAAGGTGAGTTTGTCATCACAATGTGGTATCTTTAGCGAAGAATTAATTTTGTTTTTCTCAAAAAACATTAATAGTTTGTATAAATAGGTAGTGGCATCAAGTTGTCTAGATTCAACACTAATAGCAGTGACACAATTATCATGTGGATTGATTATCGGCTTTAAGG
>JAUPUP010000038.1 GCA_030917485.1 Pseudomonadota bacterium | reverse complement strand
GTAAGGCTTGTGGAGACAATATGAGACCTGCGAGGTAGTTAGTTGGAGTTCAAGCTCTGTAAAACCTCGTAAGAGGAACTAGCTACACCTGCGCAACAACCTCGTGGGCAGTGTCTATGAAACAAGAACCCACCGAACCAGATGCAGAGATTTGCTGTATCATGGCGTAGGAATCATCGCCTATTTATGGCGGTGAGGCGGTCAAAAATTACTTTCAGAAAAATACTATCCTCTATTTAATCAGCTATATTTAACTTTTAGTAAGTTAATTTAAATATTAACGATTAACGGAGTGTAATACACATGAAACCACTTATAAACGATGTTGCGTTTGGACTAAAGCCCGGAGATTTAGATACAATTATCCATGTTATTAAACAACAACCACAAATTAAACAATATCTTATTTTTGGCAGCAGGGCAAAAGGCACTTATAAAAATGGCAGTGATATTGATATTGCACTAAAAGGAGAATTCGATTTTACGACAGTGCTAAATATTAAAACTGTTTTAGAAGAAGATACCGATCTACCTTATATGTTTGATATCCTGGATTATAATAACCTCAATAATGAAAAATTAAAACAACACATTGACCGAATTGGCATCATATTTTACCAAAAACCAACAGCATAACTCTATAACATATGCCTAACCGGGGCAAAGCTTTTTCTATGCACCCCGGCTAAAATACCGTGTTCATAAATTGCACGTATATGTTCACTAGTGCCATATCCCTTGTGCTTAGCAAAACCATACTCAGGATGAAGTTTATCTAATTCAAGCATAGACTGATCACGAGCAACCTTAGCTAAAATTGAAGCCGCAGAAATCTCTTGAATTAAAGTATCACCCTTTACGATAGTCTTGCTTGCTTGAGCAAGTTGTGGCGCACGGTTGCCATCAACCAGCACTAAAGTGGGCACTATACTCAACTGGTTAACTGCACGCTGCATTGCCAACAGTGTTGCCTGTAATATATTTAAACTGTCAATCTCAGCCACACTACATTTCATAATTGCATATGCTCGCGCATGCTGGGTAATTTTATTGAATAATTTTTCTCGCTGCGCTGCCGTCAATTTTTTAGAATCCTTTAACCCATCAATTGGATTGTGAATATCTAAAATCACTGCTGCAGCGTATACATCACCAGCTAAAGGTCCTCTACCGGCCTCATCAACCCCACAAATTATTTCCACACCTAATCCTACCTAATTAATTAAAAAAATAACGAAAGAATTAATACATATAAATAACTAACAACTATTTAATGCATACTAATAACTAATATACATCAAATCTAATAGTTTTACCTTGCTTACTGTATGTTGGTTTAGGTATATCAACAATACCTTCCTGTTTATTTTCCCGCTTAACAATTATTTTGTTAAGGGCAATTTGATAACTTAAAGTAAATAATTTTTGCTCATTAACAACCGTATTATTGGCATCATGTTTATCTGAATCTTCACCAAATAAGCTATGACTCATTAACAACTGGATTAACTGCATATCCTTTTTAGCTTTTGCGCTCTTATCGTGCTTGAACATAAAATCTAAATAAATGACATTTGGTCGTCCCGTACCCTGCTCTACTGTCTGCTGCAAAAATTTATAACTATCACCAAAAATCAAGTGCAAATTTTTAGCCGGAATTATTTTTTTATCTAGTGCATAATATAATATTGTTGCTAGAACAGGATGTTGCTCAAACATGGTTACATTATAACCCATTGCCGCTAAAATCAAAGCATCCTTACCCAATCCAGCCGTCAAATCCCATAAAATATTATCTGCGTATGATGCCCGTGATATTGATGGCGGTATTGATGAAATAGAGGTATTAGATGCCACATTCCCACTAGAACTGTTGGCGACTCTACTCGTTGGTAATTTAGCACTTTTAAATAATAATTCATCCGCTAAATTTCTATACCGAACGCCAAGTCTAGCATAAATTTGATGTACATAAGTTCTGCCATAATCAGCAGTAGAGAGTACAACTACTGCTAAACCTGCACTATCAAGCTGCAAATATATCGACGCCAATGGTGGTTTACTCTGCACCACTTCGAATAGATTCGTAAAATTAGCCAATGCATAAGCTTCATCCACTAATTCCGCATCAACAACATATAAAAAATATAATTTTGATTGATCATTCACGATGATAAGGATGATTTTCTAAAATAGTTACGGCACGGTAAATTTGTTCTAATAGAATAACCCGGACTAAGGCATGAGGATAAGTTAAACTGGACAGTTGTAAAACCATATGCGCAGACTGTTTGAGCTTATTATCTATCCCATCGGCTCCGCCAATTACCAAGACTATTAGCTTATATTGAAAAGATATTTGCTCCAACTGCTTAGCAAAATTAATGCTGGTTAAGTTTTTGCCTTTTTCATCTAAAACTATAACAAAACTACCCAATGGAATCTGTGCACTAATTTTCTTAGCTTCATCTTCCAATATCTCAGCAGTTGCTTTATTAGGGTTTTTAGCAGATTTTATTTCAATTATCTTACATGAGTATTTGCCAAAATTTATACGTGATAAATATTCTTCGCACGCAGTATTTACCCATCCCGGCATTTTATTAGCAATATTAATTATCAATATCTTCATTATTCAATAAAACCAGTTAAAACCCACTTAAATCATTTAAAATTAGATTGAGGAAACAAAATTAATATCAATACAAATTTCAGTCATACTTAAAACACCTTTACGATTCCCGCTTATCATTCTTTTGTATTTCAGGAAATTATTATATTTCAGCATAAATTTTTGCAAAAATTATCAATAATAGCATATAACTCTACTGTGTCCATCTTTATAATTCCTTGAAAATATTAGTGTTACAACCATATTCTATCAAAAATTACTCTGATGGACTTCTTTTATTTTCTATTATTTCTTATCTCGAATTAACATTTTACCGCATTT
>JAUPUP010000037.1 GCA_030917485.1 Pseudomonadota bacterium | reverse complement strand
GCTATTCAGCTAAAGAATTTCAGAAATTTATAAATCAACAAAAAGAAGCTGGGCTAAGAGCCAATAAACTCACTCCAGCTAGTTTACGTCAGCAGATTTGGTCTGAATTATATGGTGAATATGAAGCTTTATGTACTCGAGATAATCTAGTTGATTTTACTGAATTACTACTTCGCAGTTACGAAGTCCTTGAAGCAAACCCTGCCATCTTAAAGAATTATCATACTCAATTTAAACATATTTTGGTTGATGAATTTCAAGATACCAACCAACTGCAGTATCAGTGGCTAAAATTGCTAGGTAAGGCTTGTTCTAACATGTTTGCCGTGGGTGACGATGATCAATCAATTTATTCGTTCCGCGGTGCCAAAGTTGCTAATATGCAGTCCTTCCTCAAGGATTTCAACATTAAGACCCCGATTCGTCTAGAACAAAACTATCGTTCAACTACAAATATTTTAGCCGCAGCAAATGCTGTAATTAATAACAATAGTGATCGTATTGGCAAAAACTTGTGGACAGAAAATTTATGTGGTGAAAAAATTCACCTCTACGAGGGCTATACCGAGGAAGATGAGGCCTACTTTGTAGTTGATGAAATTAGAAGCTTGCAAGATAACGGGGTTAAATTATCCGATATCGCAATACTATACCGATCCAATGCTCAATCGCGGGTGTTTGAACAACTTTTCTACACCAGGGGTCTAGCTTACCGTGTATATGGCGGATTACGCTTTTTTGACCGCCAAGAGATAAAACATGTTTTAGCATATTTGCGTTTAATTCTCAACGTCAATGATAATGAAGCATTTTTACGCGTGGTAAATGTGCCTATTCGTGGGGTTGGCGCCAAAACTATTGAAAATTTACAGCATATCGCAAAAACTAATAATCTATCCTTATTCGCAGCATGTTCACTACTTGATGGCAGATCTAGGCTATGTTTATCTAAATTTACTGATCTTTTAATCCAAATGCAGCAGAACTCAACTAACCTCAATCTTCCAGAGGTAATCAGCTATATAATTGAGACTAGCGGACTAACTGAGATGTACAAACAAGATAAAAAAAATGGTAATGAACGTTTAGAAAATCTAAATGAATTAATTAGTGCTGTTACTAGTTTTAAAGCAGAAAATGATGGGGAAGAAAAGAATGTCATTGCTGCATTTCTGGCGCATGCAGTATTGGAGTCTGCTGAAGCTCAAGCCCAAACTGAACAATCAGTACAGCTAATGACAGTGCATGCTGCCAAAGGCTTAGAATTTGATGCGATATTTATCGTTGGTTTAGAAGACGGCTTATTCCCCCATGAAAACTGTTTTGAACTAAAAAAAGACATGGAAGAGGAACGCCGTCTAATGTATGTAGCAATTACTAGGGCACGCAAAAAATTATATCTTCTACGTGCATGTAGCCGCCTTATGTGGGGTAAACGAATATCAGCCCCGGTATCGCGCTTTATCAATGAAATTCCCGATGAGTTGATCAGTAATATTTCTGGAATTAGTAAAATTGGCTATAGCGGTTTGGCTGAATATGGTAAGGCGGATTCTCTAATTAATGATTTAACCCCTACTCATATAAGTAATCCGGAAACTAAAATCTCACGGATACAGTTATATGATGATGCTAGCTTCGTAGTTAAAATTGGGGACATGGTCAGTCATGCCAAATTTGGTAAGGGTAAAATAGTCGGTTTAAATATAGACGGCAAAAAAAGAACGGCAGAAATACATTTCATTGCTAGTGGCAAAAAAACCTTAGATTTAAGCATTGCTAAAATTGAAAGAGTATAATAACATTTGAAAGGTTATAACATAATTAATTAATTTTTTATTTTAATTGGGGAGATACGGTAATATGTTTAAAAAAATTTACGCACCAATAGATAACTCTGATGTATCGGATAAAGTGTTAGCTGAAGTAATTGACCTAGCAAAATCCACCGGGGCTAGTTTACGCATAGCACATGTGGTTAATCTAGAACAGATTGCCTTTGGCATTGAAATGGTCGGCGTTACAGAACTAAAAGAAACCTTGCTGGGGATTGCCAATAAATTGATCGAACATGTAAAAAGCACGCTGAAAGCCAAAGAAGTGGCAGCCGAAGTTGTACTCTTAGAAAATTATGGAGCCAGCCTGGCAACTTTACTTGTAGATGACGCTAAAAGCTGGAATGCAGATTTGTTTGTGCTTGGCTCTCACCATTTAGGTTCATTTTCCCATTTCATAACTGGGGGAATTGCTGAAGATATTGCCCATAGCTCTGATATCCCTATATTGTTAATTACTAAACATAAGAGTAAATAATAATTATGTCGCAGCTGACGATACAAAATCACACTCGTGTTTTTAATGATTTTTGTTATATTTATCCAGTAGTTTCACGGCGCAGCCAAGGCTTATCGCTGGGAATTAATTTAAATATAAATAATGCATGTAATTGGCGCTGCGTTTATTGTCAGGTTGAGGGTTTGGTGCGGGGCAAGCCTGAGCCAATTGACCTAGTTAAACTAGAGCATGAATTAGATTATATGCTCAATTGGATTGTAAATGGAGATTTTTTAGAACAGCGCGCACCAGTTGAATTAAGAAAGTTTAATGATATTTCATTATCTGGAAATGGAGAATCTACTCTATCTCACCAATTTACAGCAGTTGTTGAAATTATTGCTAAATTACGCAAAAAATATCAGTTGTCTCAACAAAAAACCGTCTTAATTACTAACGGCAGTGAAGTTGAACGAGAGGATATTCAGATAGGATTGCGCCTACTATCAACTTTAAACGGGGAAATTTGGTTTAAAGTTGATAGCGTTATAAAATCCGGAATTAATCGAATTAATCAAGTTAATTTATCAATCGAAAGTATTAAAAAACGTTTGCTGTTAGCCAGTAATTTATGTAAAACTTATATTCAAACCTGTATGTTTAAGAATAGTGGACAGGATCCCTCACTAGATGAAGTTGCTGAATATATTAATTTTGTGGATGACGTAAAAAACTCTATCACGGGAGTATTACTTTACTCAACCGCCAGAAATCCAGCCCTACCCGAAGGTAATAATATTTCATCAGTAAGCGAAGAATTCTTAGCAAATATTGCAACTCAGTTAATTAATCGCAATGTACCTTCAGTTAAATACTACCAGTAATTTTATTTGTATTTCATTATTGTGGCAGCACAAGCGGTGTATTTTCGCAATATAGAATTTATATAATGTGCCCTGTTGTCAAGACCAAATTTAACCACCCTTAAGAAATATTTTTAATTAAGCAGCTACCTTTTCAGAAACAACTTCCTTTTTATCGAGTTTACAATAAACCAAATAATCTG
>JAUPUP010000036.1 GCA_030917485.1 Pseudomonadota bacterium | reverse complement strand
GTAAGGCTTGTGGAGACAATATGAGACCTGCGAGGTAGTTAGTTGGAGTTCAAGCTCTGTAAAACCTCGTAAGAGGAACTAGCTACACCTGCGCAACAACCTCGTGGGCAGTGTCTATGAATCAAGTACCCACCGAACCAGATGCAGAGATTTGCTGTATCATGGCGTTGTAATCATCGCCTATTTATGGCGGTGAGGAGGTCAATTTAAACTACACACTATTTAGTTTATATATAATTTAGCTGATTATTTTATACTGTTTAGAGTTTAATGCTTCCTGCTCCAGATTAGGTTTGGAGCAGGAGGTTTTTATCTATTCAATTCCCAAGCGTTTGATTATTTCATAGTATTTGTCTACGGTTTTTTGAATAATTGCTGCAGGTAAATCTGGTATGGGCGGCTGCTTATTCCAGCATAATTCCAGTTCCAGGTAATCACGTACAAACTGTTTATCAAAACTTGGCGGATTTGTGCCAACAATGTATTCATCTTGATTCCAAAATCGCGAAGAATCCGGTGTTAAAACTTCATCCATTAGTACCAGCTCTCCGTCATCATTTAAGCCAAACTCAAATTTAGTATCGGCAATTATAATGCCTTTTTTTAGAGCAAGTTCACTTGCTTTTTGATATATTTCAATTGCAGTTTGCTGAATTTGCTCTGTTAATTGGGCGCCAATTATATTCTTACATTGCTGCATGGTAATGTTTTCATCATGGTCGCCAATTTGGGCTTTAGTTGACGGGGTAAATATAGGATATGGTAGTTTTTCGGCATTTCGCAAATGAGGTGGTAAGCTTATTCCACAAATTGCTCCATGTTTTAGGTAATCCTTATATCCAGATCCCGCCAGATATCCCCGTACAATTGCTTCTATTGGTACTGGCTTTAATTTATTTACTATAACAGCTCTGCCTTGTGCATATTCTAGTTCAGTGCCTGTCAGAAAATCTTCTAGCTTATAGTTAGTTAGATGGTTTTTAATATCATTTAAATAATTAAACCAAAATAATGAAATCTGCGTAAGATAAATACCTTTTTTTGGTATTGCCTGGTTAAGAATAATATCAAAAGTAGATAGACGATCGCTTGCTACCATTAGCATTTTCTTGTCATCTATATTATACAGATCACGCACCTTGCCAGAATAAATTCTTGGTAGAGATTTTATATTATCAATATGAAAGTTATCAACTGTTACATTTTCAACACAAATGTTATTGTTGTTAGTATTGATTTTATCAATATGGATATTTTGCATATAATTATCTCCTGTACTTGTAGTGGTTATACTTTCATCATTATGACTTTTATTATTGTTGTACATATTATTCTGTGGTTTTTTAGTCATAGCGTATTCCATGTTTATGAATTGCATATTTAATAAGAAGTGGTGTAATAACTGCAGAAATTACCACTGCAGATACTACAGCAGATAAAGTGGTTTTATCAATAACTTTGGTGATATAACCAAATATTGCAAAAATTAAGCCAGCTTCACCGATGGGCGTCATACCTAAACCAATAACTAATTTATTAATTTTAGTACCACGAACCAAATATCCGCTCACAATACGCCCGAAAAAGCTCACTACAAGCAAAGCTAGAGTAATTGTTAAAGTGAGCTTAGTAAATAACTGGTCTAAATCTAATAATAATCCAATATAGATAAAAAATACTGGTACAAATACATGTGATAATGGCTTTAGTAATTCTTCCAGACTTTTTTCTGCAGCATCTTCAATTAATCGGCTAAATTGATTTTGTAATCGACTATCTTCAATTTTGTTGGTTAAAAAACGCAACTTACTAAAAAAATTTGATTGAGAAAAACTCTTAAAATACACCTGATCTAAACTTAAACCAGCTACAAAAGCTCCGATTACAGTGGCTAATCCTAATTCATGAGCTACCCACGAGAATAAAAAGCAAATAATCAGTAATACTCCAATTTTCATATTTATTCCAGCGTGGATTTTAGTTGACCATTTGGTCATAAATGGCGTGATCCAGCTACCAAAAATTCCAGCAAAGATAAAAAAAGCTACTACCTGAACCAAAGTTATAGAAAAATTCATTAAATTAAATGTGGCATCAAGAATCATTCCTGAAATAATTCCAAAAAATAATATGCTGATTAATTCATCTAAAATAGATGCCATCATAACTATTTTTACTTCTTTGGTATGGATTATTCCCAGTTCTTTAAAAGTTTTTGCGGATATTCCCGTAGCTGTAGCTGCAGTAATTACTCCTATCAGTAATTCTAGGGATAAGTTAGAGTTTGGGATTAAAAATTTGGCTACTAAAAACCCTGTGATGAAGGTAAATATTGTACCGCTAGCCGCTAATTTAATTCCGGTTTTGAAGTTTAATTTTAAGTCATGAAATTTGGATTCTAAACCAATTTCAAACATAAGAATAATACCGCCAAGAGCCGCCAAAAAGCGCACTACGCTATTACTTTGTGCGCTCTCAAATAAATGAAAGCCAAGATTATCTAATTGCCCCAGGAATACACCGGATAAAATTTCTCCAACAACTAGTGGCAGACCAAATTTTTTGACTATAGAAAAACTTCTGGACAAAAAAATCATAATTACTAGCCACAGCAGAATAAGCGGATCACCTGCAGTGCTGGCAGCTAACGCTGTACTTGTTGTTAATGCATTGCTGCTACAACAAATAAAGGTTAATAATATGCTGAATATAATAAATTTAAATTTCATTGGTTTAATTACATCAATTTTAATTAGTTGCTTATAATCTGCTAGTCCTAACTCGTTAGTTCTAACTCGTTAGTCCTAACAAGTTAGTTCAAGTTTAATTTGTTCTATTGTGTGTAATAATTGATCCAAGTTATTTCCCCAGATGGTAATGTGCCCCATCTTACGCCCAGCGCGTGCTTCTTGCTTTTCATACAAATGCAGTTTTAGATTGGGGTGTTTAGTGAGGATGTTTTGCCAGTTTGGAGCAAGTGTGGGAGACTGCCAAATATTACCGAGTAAGTTTAGCATTATTGCATTAGTATTAAATCCAACCTCACCAAGTTTAAGATTACATATGCTGCGTAACTGCTGTTCAAACTGTGAAGTCATGCATGTATCAACAGTATAATGACCAGAATTATGTGGTCTAGGCGCCATTTCATTAGCCAAGATTTGATTATCTTGAGTAATAAAAAACTCAATGGCTAATACTCCAATATAGTCAAGTGACTCAATAATGTTTAAGCCGATATTAGTAATTTGATGACTAAGCAGTGGCTCAATACGTGCTGGTGCAAGGGTAATATCTAAAATACCATCCTGATGAATATTTTCAACAACTGGATAAGCAATTTTTTCAGTTTGGCTGCGCGCCACAACAATTGAGACTTCAAGCTTTATATCCACTATTTTTTCTAAAATACATGTTACATTTTTGGCAACAGTGTCTTTGCATGCGGTATTTATAGACGTCGCATTATTAAGACTAGCAAAAGCTTTTAGTAACTCTTGTTGATTATTAACTTTTATTTGTCCTTTACCATCGTAGCCAAATTGATTGGTTTTGAGAATTGCTGGGAACATTGCTATATCAACACTGTGTATGTCATCAATGGTTGAAATTGCACAATACTGCGCTGTTTTTATATTATGTTGATTAAAAAACTGCTTTTCGTTTAATCGATTTTGAGCAATTAAAATTGCGCCTGCAGATGGGTAAGTGGAAATTTGATTATTCAAATACTCCATACTTGTAGCTGGTACATTTTCAAATTCGGTGGTAATGACATTGGCATATTTAGCTAATTGATCAAGACCAGTTTTATCATCATAATTAGTAACTATATGATGGTTGGCAAATTGTTTAGCTGGACAGTTTATGTCGGGATCCAATATGACAACTTGATACCCCATCTGTTTGGCGCTAATTGCCAACATTCGTCCTAATTGACCGCCACCCATGATGCCAATGCATTGGGGCGGGACAATGGAGGCGGATTGTGATTGTATGTGAGAACAACTATTGTTTTTTAAATTCATTTTTAAGTTCATGATTAATCAAGTTCTGGTAAATTAGTATTAATTACGGTTTGGGTTTGATTATAGCGGAATGTGCGTAATTTGTCGGCAAGCACTTCATCAAATCTGGATAATATGCCAACTGCTAGAAGCGCTGCATTTACCGCACCAGCCTCACCGATAGCTAATGTACCAACTGGAATTCCCTTAGGCATTTGAACAATTGAATATAGTGAGTCTTGTCCATGTAAATGCTTAGAGGGTATAGGAACTCCTAGCACCGGAACAGTGGTAAGACTTGCGACCATACCCGGTAGATGAGCAGCACCACCAGCTCCGGCAATTATTACTTTTAATCCGCGAGAATCAGATGCTTCTGCATATTCATACATTAAATTGGGCGTGCGGTGTGCCGAGACTACCAAAGATTCATAATTAATTTCAAAATCTTTGAGGATTTTTGCCGCATGGCGCATTATTTCCCAGTCTGAACTGCTGCCCATTATTAAACCAATTTCTATCATTTTTGTCCTCTTGTATGTGTCATATTTAAGAAATGTTAAACTGTTTATTTTTCATGTAATTACCGTGAGGTTATTCGCGAGTTTATTATGTAATTCATATAATAAATTGAGCGCCTCTTTAGCATTCAATTCATCCGGCTTTAATTGTTTTAAAATCTCTATTGTTTCAAATTCTACCACATTTAACTGTTGTTGTGCGGTATTAGTTGTTAGACTATAATTTTCTTCCTGTTCGGGAGGTAAATTAAATAAATCTAACTGGTGTGACTGCTGTTGCTCTAATTGATATAAATTCATTTTTGCTGTTCTAATAACGCTTTTAGGTACTCCGGCTAGCGAGGCTACTTGAATTCCATAACTTTTTTCTGCTGCACCTTCTTGAACATTATGCATAAAAACAATTGTATCTTTATGCTCAATAGCTCCCATATGTACATTTTTACAGCCAGAATAATTATTCGCAAGATCAGTAAGCTCAAAATAATGAGTAGCAAACATAGTATATGCGCTAACTTTTTCAATTAAATAGCGCGCTATTGCATTTGCTAAAGCCAATCCATCAAAAGTAGATGTGCCACGCCCAATTTCATCCATTAAAATTAGGGAGTTACTGCTTGCATTATGTAAAATATTAGCCGTTTCTGTCATTTCTACCATAAAAGTTGATTTGCCACCAGTTAAGTCATCGGATGCCCCGATGCGGGTAAATATTCTATCAATTGAACCAATTACCGCACTTTTAGCTGGAACAAATGAACCAATATGTGCCATTAATACAATAATAGCTACTTGACGCATATAGGTGGATTTTCCTCCCATATTAGGTCCGGTAATAAGTAAAAATTTATTTGATGCAGATAAATTTACATCATTAGCAATAAACTGATCCACCATAGATTCAACTACTGGATGCCTTCCATTGCTTATGCTAATCTCATTATTGCTAGTCATATTAGGGCGGTTAAGGTTTAATTCACGGGATAATAGAGCAAAAGTATTTAATACATCCAGGGTCGCAATACTATCTGCCAACTGTTGCAGTTTAGGTAGAAAATGAGCTAGCCATAAAAGTAATTCATTATATAATTGTTTTTCTAGAGTTATGGCTTTATCTTCTGCAGATAGGACTTCATGTTCAAATTTTTTTAATTCTGGAGTAGTAAAGCGTTCAGCATTTTTTAAAGTTTGAGTACGCCTGTATTCAGATGGAGCTTTATCTAAGTTGCTGCGAGAAATCTCAATGTAATAACCATGTACCCGGTTAAATTCTATTTTTAAATTTGCAATGCCACTTTTTTCACGTTCAGTATTTTCTAGATTTAGTAAATATTGATCACCATTGTGTCGAATATGGCGTAGACGGTCTAGCTCTTCATTATACCCATCATTAATTACCCCACCATCCCGAACTAAAGTAGACGGTTCTGCCTTTAAACCGTGTTGTAATTTGGCACAAATTTCTGGAGGAGTATTAAGTATGGTTTCACGCAGCTTATTTAATAAGTTGTCGTGGATATTGGATCGCTTATCCGGGACATCGTCAGATGGTGTATCAGCGAGCTTGTTTTTGTCATTTTTATCAATTAAGTTGGCTAGACAGTTAATTAATTTGGGCAATAATGCAAGCGAGTCTCTTAACGCAGATAAATCACGGGGGCGTGCTGAAAGTAGGGCAATTCGTGAGCTAATTCGTTCAATATCGCAAAATTGTTTTAGTATATCTACGATCTGGCTGCCAGTCTGAGATAAGTTTTGCGATGAATTTGCTTTAGCTAAAGTATCAACACTATCTAGGCGTTCATTGATTAAATCATGATTTTTAAGTGGGTTATTTAACCAATAACGAAGTTTACGGCTGCCCATAGAATTAGCGCATTTATCTAATAAAGACAGTAGGGTGGGGGAGCGCTCACCGTTTAGGGTACAGTTAATCTCTAAATTACGCCGCGAGATATTATCTAAAATTAAATTATCGGCATGGTTTTCTGCAACAATATTATTAATATGTGGCACTTCACTACACGCCATTTGCTTGGCATAGTTTAATAACACGCCTCCAGCAGTAATTGCTAATTTGAAATTACTATTGTTTATGCCAAAACCATCTAAATCCTTAACCGCAAAATGTGAGCATAGTTTTTGATAATTAGAAGTATAATCAAAATGCCAGTCCGGTATGCTTTTTATTGGTATACTGCCGCTAAGTTGGCGAATATAGCTGGTAATTGATTCTGGTACGACTAATTCTGCCGGACTAATTCGTTCCAACTGGCTAGCTAACTCAGATTTATTTATTTGATTAATATAAAACTTACCTGCAGCAAGAGATAAAGTTGCTAAACCAAAATTATTCTTAGTTGGAAAAACGCATAACAGCAGGTTATCGGTTTTTTCATCCAGTAACATTGCATCAGTGAGAGTTCCTGGCGTAATAATCCTGGTTACTTTGCGCTCTACCGGTCCTTTATTGGTTACTTCACCAACCTGATCAACAATTACTACGGATTTATTTAGTTTGACTAATTTAAGCAGATATTGCTCTATAGCATGAAATGGCACCCCCGCCATTTTTATTGGATCACCACCAGAATTACCTCTGGCAGTGAGAGTGATGCCAAGCAAAATCGCTGCCGCTTCTGCATCAGAAAAAAACAATTCGTAAAAATCACCCATTCGGTAAAAAACCAGCATATCCGGATAATCAGCCTTAATCCGCAAATATTGCTGCATCATAGGTGTATGGGTTGTCATAAATGTTTTTGAATGACCTTTAATAATTCATTTAATATTTTAGGATTTGCGGCTACTATATTGCCACTCTGCCAGAAGTCTTGCGTATTATTGAAATCAGTAACTAATCCACCAGATTCCTTGACTATTATAGTGCCCGCAGCAATATCCCATGGTTTTAAGTTAAATTCCCAAAACCCGTCCAGATACCCGGCTGCTACATAAGCTAAGTCAAGCGCAGCCGAACCAGTGCGACGTTGACCGCCTGAATTAAGCAACAAGTCTTTAAATATTAGCAAATATTTATCTAGTAGGGTTACATCCCAGCTCGGAAAACCAGTTCCAATTAGTGCATCAGTTAGAGAAGTTGCCTTTGCCACGCGCAGACGTTTATCATTTATATACGCCCCTCTGCCCAGTTCTGCCTTATATAAGTCATTGCGATTTGGATCAAAAATTACTCCGTGAGTTATCCTATTGCCTTGTTTTACCGCGATTGAGATTGAATATTGCGGATGACCATGTATAAAATTAGTTGTGCCGTCAATAGGATCAATAATCCAGGTATACTCAGATTTATTATCTTCCTCGCCCATCTCTTCAGATAAAATATTATGTGTAGGAAAGGCTTTTTTAATAGTGTCAATTATTATCTGCTCAGACTTTTTATCCAAATCAGTGACATAATCGCCTCTTTCACCTTTTTTTTCTACTCGTAAGTTAGCTGGGTTACGACTGCCTTGCTGGATTACATTTCCTGCAAGGTAGGCCGCTTTAGTTGCTATGTTAATTATTCCTGACATAAATACTCTCTCTACTCTTTGTCTTTCAATCCTGGACATTGTCATATTTTGTAAATTACTCCTCATGTACTTAGTGTACATGGTGGGATGCGTCGGGACTCGTCCCCGTCGTAACTTTACTGCTGATTATTAATAGCGAATTAAGCTCGCACCCCAGGTATATCCAGCGCCTACCCCTTCCAGCATAATCAAATCACCGCGTTTTATTTTTTGGTTTTTAATTGCATCGTCCAAAGCTAGCGGAACTGATGCCGCAGAAGTGTTGCCATGCATATCAACTGTTACAATAACCTTATCCATTGGAATGTTTAAATGATCTGCTGTAGCTTCAATAATGCGAATATTTGCTTGATGTGGAACAAGCCAGTCTAAATCTTCATTAGTATAACCAGCTTTATTTAGTACACTTGTAGCAACCGCTGATAGGTTTTTAACTGCCATTTTAAACACAGCCTTACCATCCATAAACATGTATGGATTACTCTTGATTTGTCCGTTATACATGTGTCCAGACACATTTAATGCCCAATCGCCACTACCATCAGCATGCAGTTCATTGATTAAAATGCCTGGCTCTTCACTAGCTTGCAAAATAACTGCCCCAGCTCCATCGCCAAATAAAACACAAGTATTACGGTCAGTATAATCAATAAAACGAGATATAGTATCAACGCCAACCACTAATGCAGTTTTATACATTCCGCTTTTGATGTAAGCATCGGCTGTAGTTATAGCGTATAAAAATCCAGTGCAGGCTGCTTGTAGATCAAATGCTGGAATATGAGTTAATCCCAAACGATTTTGTAATAGACAAGCAGTTGATGGAAAGATCATATCTGGAGAAGAAGTTGCCATAACTATGATGTCAATGTTGAATTTATCAAAATTGGAGCTATTAATTGCAGATAATGCAGCATGGTAAGCCATGTCGCTGGTTTTTTCACCGTCGGCCACTATATGCCGTTGTTTAATCCCGCTGCGAGACGTAATCCATTCATCACTGGTATCAACCAATTTTTCAAGATCGTGGTTACTTAATATCTTTTCTGGTAGGTAGCTGCCAGTTGCTACAATTTTAGAATACTGCATTACGTATAGCCTTTTAGTTAATAACGCATAATATTAAAAGTATAAAGCTTAATCAATGTTGTCGCGCGCATAGCAACAAAGCTCAAAATAAGGACAAATTATAACATGTTCAGGTATTTAAATTCAGCCAGTTCTTTTTTAGAATCATCCTTGTCATCCAATAGTTCTTTATGCTGATTCAAAAAACCTTCCAGTAAATTTAGCACACCAGCATTGACCTCGTGATATGCTTGTTCTAACGCATAATAAAAGGCAATTTCATCTGCTCCGCCATGACTTTTAATTACCAGTCCATTTAAACCAAGCAGTACTGCACCATTATATTTGCGTGGATCAAGACGTTGTTTTACTCTATTTAGTACTGGATATGAAATTACTGCCATTAATTTTGAGAGTGTGGAATTTGTGAACTCTTCTTTTAGAAAAAAAGAAATCATTTTAGCTACACCTTCAATTGTTTTGAGGGCTACATTTCCGGTAAATCCATCACACACAACTACATCAACAGTACCCTTATTTATATCATCGCCTTCGACGTTGCCATAAAAATTGAGGTTGCTTTTCTTAAATAATTCGGTGGCTTTTTTTATGCCTTCATGACCCTTAATTTCTTCCGAGCCAATATTTAAAATTCCTACACTTGGCGATGGTTTGTGTGTCACAGCCTTCATTAACTGGGTGCCCATAATACCAAATTGGAGTAGATGTTCCGGAGATGATTCAACATTTGCGCCTAGATCCAATACGCAAACTTCACCTTTTATGGTAGGCAGCAGCTTTGCAATTGCTGGTCTATCAATACCCTTCATGGTACGTAATACATAACGTGCAATTGCCATTAATGCACCGGTATTGCCAGCAGATATTATGGCATGAGCTTTGCCGTCTTTTACCTGGTTAATGGCGATGCGCATTGATGAATCTTTTTTATTGCGCATTGCTAACTGGGGAGCTTCATCCATGTCTACTACTTGAGTAGAGTGGACTACTTCCAATCTATCACTGTATTTAGAAAGAGAGTTGCCAATGTACTTGTAGATAGTATCACGGTCACCAATTAAAATAAGCTTTACATCAGGATTTTTTTGTAGAAATGCAACACATGCCGGCACCGTTACATTAACCCCATGATCACCACTCATTATATCTACAGCTAATACAATCGCCATATATGCTCTTCTACTCTTTGTCTTTCTACGGGGACACTGTCATGTCTTATAAAGGATAGCTCAGTACCAGCATAAGTTGTTGCAGTGTTGTTACTGAGGTTTGTTTATATTACTGATAGCCGTGCTATGTAGTTAAATTAGATACCTTTAACTACATACTGTACGTAATACTAACTAAAAATGAGATTACTCACCTTTATCTTTAATAATTTTCTTGCCGCGATATACACCATTTGGACTGATATGGTGGCGTAAATGCACCTCACCAGTTGTTGGTTCTATTGCAATACCAGGTTTTGACAAAAAGTCATGTGCACGGCGCATTCCGCGCTTTGAGGGAGATTTTTTGTTTTGTTGAACTGCCATGATTATAATACCCTAAAAAATAAATTTAAATATTTTGAGGTACAAATTATAACATAACCAAGGTGATTAACGGGATTTTAATAAATCAGTTGTGTCAGAACGTATTTCGCGCTTATCTGTTCATGTAACGAACTAGAGCGGGGGATGCTTCGTCCCCCGTAACAAATGGAATTGTTATGCTTAATTAATATGCCAGCCGTGGGAGGCAATTAATGATTGACCAGTTAATGCATTAGTTGAGAAACCCGCAAAAAATAAGGCAACATTGGCGATATCGTCAACCGTGGTAAATTCACCGTCTACGGTTTCACCAAGCATTACTTTTTTAATAACTTCTTCTTCAGTTATACCTAAGGTTTTAGCTTGTTCCGGTATTTGTTTTTCAACTAGCGGAGTTTTTACAAACCCAGGTCCAATTAAATTAGAGCTGATATTATGTTCAGCGCCTTCTTTGGCAATAGACCTAACTAAACCCAGTAATCCATGTTTTGCAGTTATATAAGCGGCTTTGTTTTTTGAGGCTTCAAAGGAGTGTACCGAACCGATCACTATAATTCTACCACCGGTTTTCTTTTCGATCATTTTGTTCATGCACGCTTTAGCGGTTAAAAAAGCACCATGAATATGGATGTCAAATAATCTTTTCCATTTGTCAAACGGAAAATCAACAATTGGCGATATGGTTTG
>JAUPUP010000035.1 GCA_030917485.1 Pseudomonadota bacterium | reverse complement strand
TTAAAAAACACAAAAAAGCTTCTTAGGATACAATAAAAATCGTTGAAACAAGCAGCTCTTAGACCGATAATATTGTTGCAGTAGGAAATATACTTGGCGCTTTTGGCGTATTAGGCTGGGTAAAAATAAAAGTTAGCACAGATAGTTCATTAGATAAATGTAATGAACTATGGTTATTGGTAAATAACCATTGGGCTAAGTATAAAATTGAAAAGTCGTTTACTAAGCCCAGCCTATTTCATGCTAAGCTAGAGAATATCTCTGACCGCGACCAAGCTTTAGCCATAAAAGGGGTCACCGTGGGAGTACCACGTGATAAATTCCCGCAATTAGCCCAAGACGAATACTATTGGACTGACTTAATCGGCAAAAAAGTATATAACCTAGACAAGCAACTATTGGGCAATGTGACTAGTTTGATGGATACTGGAGCTAATTCAGTTTTAGTAATAAAACATGAAGATCAACAACAACGCTTAATACCCTTTGTGGGTAAATACGTCATTGATGTCGATGTAAAAAACGAACAAATTATTGTTGACTGGGGCTTAGACTGGTGATGAGTATTTTTCGCCATGCAACAGTAAATTTACATTTTTAGATATAATAATGATTTTTAGCTGCATATCTATTTTTCCTGAAATATTTGCCAGTTTAACTAATTTTGGGGTAACTGGCAGAGCGTTTGACAATAATATTTGTCAACTCCAGCTAATAAATCCGCGGGATTTTACTTCAGACTCATACAAAAGGATTGACGACAAATCATTTGGCGGTGGTCCCGGCATGGTAATGAAGATAGAACCTTTGGAATTATCTCTAAATGATGCAATTGTCCGGCAGGAAAAGCTGGGCAATAATGCACCGCTTAGGGTATATTTATCTCCGCAAGGACAGCCAGTTGATCAATCAATGATCAATCAATTGGCTGGGCACGCAGGGATTATTTTTGTTTGTGGGCGCTATGAAGGAGTTGATGAACGGTTTATTAACCGTAACATAGACCTTGAACTATCTACTGGAGACTTTGTTGTATCCGGTGGAGAATTACCAGCTATGTTGGTAATGGATGCAATAATACGTCAGTTGCCTGGTGTACTAAATGATGAGGAATCTGCAATATCAGATTCTTTCATGAATGGTTTACTAGATTATCCGCATTATACTCAACCACGAGAATATGAAGATGCAGCAGTACCAGATGTATTATTGTCTGGCAACCACGAACAAATTAAACGGTGGCGTTTACAAATGAGTTTATGGCGCACGTATCTGAGGCGTCCTGACTTATTGACTAAGCGCAATTTAACTAAACTAGAATCTGGTCTACTTGATGAATTAGTTGTAAAGAATAAACAAAAATAACTCTAATTATGATTAACCGAGTAGGAACAAGATAGGAAAGAAACATAATGAAAAACATTATTCAAATATTAGAGCAAGAAGAAATTGCTCGCCTAAATAAAACCATACCCCACTTTGCACCTGGTGACACCATAGTAGTGCAAGTAAAAGTAAAAGAAGGAACACGTGAGCGTCTGCAAGCTTATGAAGGCGTAGTAATTGCAAAAAGAAACCGTGGACTTAATTCCGCGTTTATTGTCAGAAAAATTTCTGCAGGTGTTGGGGTTGAGCGTACATTCCAAACATATTCGCCACTAGTAGATAGCATTGAAGTTAAACGCAGGGGTGATGTTAGACGGGCCAAACTGTATTACTTACGTGAACGCTCAGGTAAATCAGCTCGAATCAAAGAAAAACTAACAATTCGTAATAGAGATGAGTCAAAACAACTGCAGAATAAACAAGATACTGCTATTGTAACCGATAACGGCTAGACAAAATCCACAATTATAATAGTATAATTACATAATTATACTATATATAACAAAAAAAATCCTTGCAGAAATAAATTGCAGGGATTTTTTATATAGTGCTACAATTATAACTTGGATTCTATACTCAAATACCGTATAAAACTGGATAATAAAAAAATGGCAACAACAGTATCACATTTTGACACTTTAGGTTACGTACAAACCGCAAAACGACTTGGAACAACTGAAGAGCTTGCTGAATTTCAGGCAAGACAGATTGAACAGGCAATTGATGTTGCAGTATCTAAAATTGATAATAAAGAACTTGCAACTAAGGCTGATGTTACTAACTTAGAAAAAGACCTAACCAACAATTTTCAGAAAGAATTAATTGCTTCCGAACTACGCCTAATTAAATGGATCATAGGAACAGGAGCTGCTACCATTCTAGCAATCACAGGAATACTAAAATATTTAATTCACTAATTAATTTTGTAATTAAATTAATTGTATAGCAAAACAGCCTATAGTGCTGTTTTGAACATCACTATAGGCTGAGCGATAGTATACGTATACAAGACCTATTTTAACTTAGTTTCTTTATACAAAACATGTTTACGCGCTTTGGGATCATACATTTTTTTCTGTAATTTCTCAGTCTGAGTGCGTTTATTTTTAGTTGTAGTATAAAAATGCCCAGTATTTTCGGTTGATTCTAGTTTAATTTTTTCACGCATGATTTAAGCCTCTTGTTTAACAGCACTAACAACATCTATACCAACTTCATCTAACACAGCGTCAATGCCCTTTTTATCAATAGTACGTAACCCAGCATTTGAAACACGCAACCAAACAAAACAGTTTTTACTTTCCACCCAAAATCTGCGCCAATGCAAATTAGGCAAAAAGCGTCGCTTAGTTTTGTTATTTGCATGAGAAACATTGTTACCAGTTACTGATTTTTTACCAGTAACTTGACAAACTCTTGCCATAATAATCCATCCAATTTAAAAAATTCTTAATTAAGTTAATTTAATCTTATTTGATATTACACCAAAAAAAACCCAACATAGAAGAGCTCTGAGGCATATAAAGTCTAAAGGCGTAATTGTACCGCAAAACCCCACAAAAAAGCAAATCAATATTGCAGCCCGATACTAAATAATCCACCCACTGCCTCCTGATTTAAATATACCGGGCTTGTTAATGTGGTGGAAGGCGTGCCGGTTGGCGTTAGCTGATCGTAATATATATTAAGCCCCAACATAATCGGTTTATACACATTATAATTCACCCCAAGTGTTGAAGTACTGCGCCATACCCCCAAACCTAAACTTGACTGATCATCAAGATTTGCAAATAACTGATTCAAATATAATTGCCAATCTTTATTTACGACATATTCTACTTTAGCGCCACCCCCATATTGGATGTACATATCATGCGATAATTGGTAACTTTGGTCAGTAGTTTGGGTAATCGTGTAGGTATTGATGTTCATAACAATACCACCATTGGCGTATGGAATAACCTGTAGCCGATCTTTTATTAATGGAAAAGCATAACCCACAGATGCTAATGCACTGCCAGGATAGGTTAGATAAACGGGAGCATAGTCGCTCAAAGAACTAGTATTAGCATTAGACTGAGAGATATTCGTAACTAGCTGCGCGTCCAAATCTGCCCAAACACCGCTTAAAAACAAACGGGACACATTCACATCTAAATAATTAACCGTACTTGCTACCCCAGGCACATTATTGCTACTTGAACTATAGGTATTCGCCTGCGCATAACCATACCCTAGCGAATATACATTATCAAATAAAGCAAAATCACCATTAACCGAATCATTTGCCCAAGATGAGGTTTTATTGCCCTTAGCATCATAAAGATATCCAAAAGATAATAACCCACCCAAAGTACCCTGGTTAACATTTCTTGAGGTATAAGTAACGCTATCATATCCAGCCGCGTTATTAGTTAAATTAGTCTGGTTATAGTATCCTTGAAGCGCAATTTGTAATGCTGAATTCACATTGTATTTTATTCCCAAGGTTGAAGTTAAATCCCAAGCATCCATATTAATTGAAGAGCCACTCTGATCACTTAAATAACCAACCATTTGATCAAAATACAGCATAAAATTATTATTAATTACATATTCAATTCTGCCACCAGCACCATAAAGATAATAAAAGCTCTTATCAAAACCCACATTTGGTACTGTAACGCCGTTATAATTTAATACCCGCCCCAAAGTAGCATAAGGAGTAAGCTGCAAGCCAACATTTGAAAGTGGAAACGCATAACCTACTTTACCACTAATACTTGCTGGAAAACCAAGTTGTTGAATATTATTTACATAGGGTAAGTTGGCACCAGTCTGATCACTGGAAAAAGCAAAGGAGCCATCCACATCAAACCATACTCCATTATCAAATAATTTTTCAATATTCAAATCCACAGAACTAGTATTATAGGTTTGAGAAATACCGCTATTATTTGGATTTGAAATAGTTGA
>JAUPUP010000034.1 GCA_030917485.1 Pseudomonadota bacterium | reverse complement strand
CTACCAACCCTACCTTAGCCCAATCAGTAGCCAAAATTAGTCAAGCGCAAGCAAATTTAACCGCTAGCCGTTCATATTTTTATCCGAGTATTACTGCAACTGGCAGTGCTGCTGCACAGAACAATCTTGATACTGGGGTGAGCAATGGTACGACGAGTAATTCTGGGAGTGTTGATTTTATTAATAGCGCCACTGGCGCAACTTCGTCGTATACTGCTGGTTTAAATGCTTCATGGGAACTTGATTTATTTGGGGCAATTCGACGTAATACCCAAGTCTATCAGGCACGGCTTGAGGCAGCAAAAGCTAATTGGAATGATGCTAGAATATCACTAGCCGCACAAGTTGCGGATACTTATGTTAATGCACGGGAATGCCAAGCATTATTGATGATTTATGAAAGTCAATATGCCGCTAGGACTTCTACTCAAAGATTGACTGATTTAAAAGTTAATTCAGGATTTGCTCCAGTATCGGATAGTAATCAGGGCTTCGGTTTGGCAATGCAGTCTAAGAGTAATATTGAAAAACAAAAAAGCAGTTGTGCAATATTCAATAATGAGTTAGCAGCATTAACCAGCTTGCCGTATGCAGTTGTTGAATCAAAAATGGAGCTTAGCTATGCAGATATTCCAGTGCCAGCTAATACTACAGTGTCTGCAGTTCCAGCTAATATTTTATCGCAGCGTCCTGATGTATCTTCCGCAGAGCGTTCAGTTGCTGCCGCAGTAGCCAATGTAGGTGTGGCGATTGCCAATCGCTATCCATCAATTACCTTAACTGGATCAATAAGTGCCAATGCTGGGAGTCTATATACGAATCAACCCAACTCATGGTCGTTTGGTCCGGGAATTACTTTGCCGCTAACTGATGGAGGCTATTTAAGAGCGCAAGTTTCATTAGCAAGAGCACAATATGATGAGGCAGTTGCGGTATACAAAAATAAAGTGTTAATTGCAGTTAAAGAGGTTGAAAATGCTTTAGTTAGAGTTAATTTATCTCATAAGCGAGCTTTAGCAGCGCAAAGTGCGGTTAAATATTACCAAGATTATTTTAGTTCTATGAACACTAAATATCAAATTGGCTGGAGTAATTTATTAGATCTTGAAACGGTCAGGATTAATTTAGTAAGTTATCAACAAAATGCAGCAGAGGCTAATTTAGAGGAAGCTCAGGCATGGATTGCGCTGTATAAAGCAGTTGGTGGCAGTTGGGTTGCTGTCAATTGATTATGATATTTTTAATGGAAAAGATTACAAAGGTGATAAAATTAAAGGAACTGGTTTGTCAATTAGGGTATAAGATTAAAAAAATAAATAATCTAATTAAAAATAAAAAATTTAGTTTTAGATTTAAGTTTAAGTTTAAATTAATACCAGCAATTGTGTTTACCGGCATAATGATTATTATTTTAATAGCTGCCGGTTCTATAATTCGTAGCTGCAATAGTAAGCATCAAAATGCAATAGCGCCAATTCCGGTCATGACTGTTACTATAACTAAGCCAGTTGTGAAAGAATTACCAATTATAATTCATGCTAATGGCAATATACAGGCGTGGCAGGAAACAATAATTGGTGCTGAGGTGGGTGGTTTAGATTTAAGTGAAGTAGATGTTAATATTGGTGATACTGTACACAAAGGACAGTTATTAGCCAAATTAAATGCGGATCAGGTGAATGCAGACATAATTCAGCAGATAGCTAACGTCGCTGAAGCGCGGGCAAATTTAGAGCAGGCATTGACTGAAGCAAGGCAGGCGGCAATACTACAAAATGCTGGTGCTATAAGTAGCCAAGATTTATTGCAGTATCAAACTAAAGCAAAGACTAATCAAGCAAAACTTGATGCGGCAAATGCGGCATTAAGACTGCAGCAGCTAAAATTAAGCTATACTTTAATTAAAGCGCCGGATGATGGGATTATTTCATCGCGTACTGCAACCGTAGGTAGTGTAATTCAAAATGGGAGTGAGTTATTTCGCTTAGTGCGAGAAAATCGCTTGGAGTGGCAGGCAGAAGTCAAACCATCTGATATGGGCTTAATTAAAACAGGTCAACTAGTTGCTGTTATTAACGATAATGGTAATATTACTCAAGGCAAGGTGCGTCAAGTGGCGCCAGCTTTAAACCAAAACACGCGTAATGGTACTGTTTATGTTGACTTACCCAAAGGGACTAATCTAAAGATGGGTACTTATATGTCAGGTAGTATTCAGGTAGGGAGTCAGCAATTTATGGTTGCGCCGGAACTTGCGATTGTTAATCGTGAAGGATATTATTACGTTATGCGGCTTGATTCAAAACGTCATGCACGGCAAACTAAGGTGCAATTATATGGCTATAGGGATAAATTAGCGCTTATAGAATCTGGCATTAATTTAACTGATACAATAATTGTGGATGGGGTTGGGTTTTTGAACGATGGTGATTTTGTTGGTGTTGCTGCTGTTGAGAGTCAATCCATATAATGACTAGATATATAAAATATAAAAAAAATATATGCCAATATAATAGGGTGAATACAGTCAAATGGCAAAGGTGGTAAATGAATTTTTCTGAAATGGCAATTAGACGCCCGCTGCCGGTTATAATTTTATTCATTTTGTTGATGTTAACCGGGATTTTTGCTTTTAATGCAATAAATATTAAAGATTTTCCAGAGTTGGATTTACCTTTGGTTACGGTATCAATATCTTTATCTGGAGCTACCCCTAAGCAGCTAGAGACTCAAGTAACCCGCAAGGTTGAAGATAGTGTTGCTAATGTTGATTCAATAAAACACATCACGTCAACAGTTACTGATGGTAGTTCAGTAACTACCATTGAGTTTAGCTTAGATAAAAATTTGCAAGAAGCGGTTGATGATGTTAAAGATGCGGTGACTAAAGTGCGCAGCCAATTTCCCGCTGGTACTTCTGAGCCGGCAATAACCCGTGTCAACATTGCGTCTAACGCTATTTTAACCTATCAAGTAATTGGGTTATCCACCGACATGGATGTATTTGATTTATCTTGGTTTGTAGATGATGAGGTTAATAAATTATTACTATCTACCCCTGGTGTGGGCAAAATTACTCGGCAGGGTGGAGTTGATCGAGAGATTGAGATTTTATTAGATCCACTAAAGCTTATGGCCTTAAATACTACTATTAATGATATTTCTACTCAATTATATAGCGTGCGCCAAGATTTTTCTGGAGGAAGAGCAAGTATTGCCGGTGCGGAACAAACTATTCAAGGTAAGCAGGATATAACCAGTGCGGCAGATCTTGCTAATTTAAATATACCAATATCAACCGGATACTATGTGCGCTTGTCTAATGTAGCTAAGGTGCTTGATACCGCAGCAGAAGTGCGACAAATGGCATTTTTCAATAATAAGCCGATAATAAGTTTTAATGTTTATCCGGCTAGAGGAGCTAGTGAGGTAAAAGTAGCGGCCTTAGTTAGACAAAAAGTCGAGATGTTTAACCAAATACATTCAAGTGTTCAAATTAAAGAAATTGATAATATGGTTGAACCAATTCAAGATAACTATAAAGCGTCAATGCAGGCTTTATATGAGGGATGTATTTTAGCTATAATTGTAGTTTGGTTATTTTTACGTGATTGGCGGGCTACTTTTATTTCAGCAACCGCCTTGCCACTTTCAATTATACCAACTTTTTTATTTATGAATTATTTAGGCTTTACTCTAAATGTGGTCTCATTGCTTGCTCTTACTCTCGTGGTAGGGGTGCTGGTAGATGATGCTATTGTTGAGGTTGAAAATATTGTACGCCATTTAGGTTATACTAAGTCTCCAATAGAGGCGGCAATTAATGCAGCAAAAGAAATTGGTACTGCAGTTATTGCAACTTCATGCACTTTGGTTGCGGTATTTTTGCCTACTGCATTTATGGGGGGTATACCGGGTAGAATTTTTAAACAATTTGGATTAACTGCCGCAGTCTCGATTTTACTATCTTTATTAGTGGCAAGGCTTATAACTCCAATGTTGGCAGCTTATTTTATGCGTTCTAAACCACATCATGAGCCTAAAAGCGGTAAATTAATGCAAAAATATTTACACATGGTGGAATGGTGTCTAAATAATAAGTGGAAAACGATGCTGGCTGTTGCAGTATTTTTTATAAGTTCAATGTTATTAGTTATTCTTATTCCAACAACATTTTTTCCGGCACAGGATAACAACCAGGTTTTTGTTAATGTGCAGGTATCGCCGGGCAGTACTATTAATAATATGGTGCGAGTTATTGATGAGGCATATAAAAAAACTCGCGATTTAAAAAGCATAAAAAATTATTATGCAACTATTGGGGGCGGGGTGCAAAGTGGAGCAGCCATTGCAACCGATACTGATGTTACCAGTGGAACTTTAGCTTTTAATTTAGTTGATGTAAGCAAACGTGATCAATCACAGGCAGAGCTAGAGAAAATTATTCAAAAGAGATTGCAAACTATTCCTGGCGCTAAGTTTTTTGCTGGTGAAAATAACGGTGAACGATATTCATTGGTGCTAGCCAGCGGTGATAGTACCTTACTCCAAACTACTGCGCGTGAAATTGAAAAGGAAATTCATCAATTACATGATATTGGGAATGTTAATTCTGATTACAGTGTTACTCGGCCAGAAGTTTTTATTAAACCCGATTTTAATAAGGCAGCTGAACTTGGGGTTACTAACGAAAATATGGGGCAGGTGATTCGGGTGGCAACTATGGGTGATTATAGTGATAATTTGGCAAAACTTGATTTAGATAATCGGCAGATTCCCATTCGAGTTGAATTAGATAAAGCTGTCGCACAATCGGTAGATGGATTGGCAAATTTACGTATTCGTGGTAATAAAGGCACCGTTCCATTGAGTAATGTTGCAGATATCAGTTTGGGTAATGGTCCCGTGAATATAAGTCGTTATGATCGGGATCGGAGTGTAACTTTTAATATAGATCTCCAAGGGCGCAATATTAGTGAAGTTGATGATGAAATTAATAAATTACCGATAATGAAGCATTTGCCCAACAGTATCCACCGGGTTTTATCGGGAGATATTGAACGTATGCATGAGATGTTTGGTAATTTTATT
>JAUPUP010000033.1 GCA_030917485.1 Pseudomonadota bacterium | reverse complement strand
TGCAGCGAGCTGCAGTGATCGTGGTACTGGATCTTAGCATATTTTATACCGATTATAATTATCAATTGGACTTTTTTAGTATGTAATGTCATAAATTATATTATTTACTTAATATTATTATTATCTATATATTGTTACTGAATTTGTTTAATCTTATTTTGATTGGCTATATAATTGTTCAGCGGTTAATACAAAAACAAATCCGTCTCCGCTTTTACTCTCGATCCAGGTAAAGGCTAGTTCAGGATACATTTCTTCCAATTCATCTCGATTGTCGCCCATTTCAACGATTAGTATTCCGTTCTTGTTAAGGTGGCTCGTGGCATTATTTAAGATGCGTTGTATAAAACTCAGTCCGTTATCCCCGCCAAATAAAGCGTGTTGTGGTTCATGTAAATACTCTTGAGTTAAACTATCCATTCGTAGCCTGTCTACATATGGCGGATTAGTTAAAATTACATCAAATTTAATTTGGGGTGGTATATTATTCCATAAATCTGACTGAACTAAATGAACCCGGTCTTCAAGCTGGTATTTTTCAAGATTAATTTTGGCAACTTCAAGCGCGCATGGGTCAATGTCGGCTGCTATCACAGCGCTGTGATAAAAATAGTCAGCCGCAATTATAGCTATAGAACCATTGCCCGTGCATAAGTCTAAAACATTATTTACCGTATCAATCTGTTCTAACCACGGCAGCAGCTTATCATCAATGATAAGCTCAGGAATGAATGAACGTGGTATGATGGCGCGCGCGTCTACATAAAAAGAATAGCCTTGCAGCATTGCCTCATTAGTTATGTAGGGAGCCGGAATTTGTTGTTTAACTCTAGTTTTAAATCGTTCTGCAATAAGGTGAATCTCATTTTCTAGTAATGCAGCATCCAGATATGGTTCAAGCACATCAAGCGGTAAGTGTAAACTGTGTAGAATCAAATATGCTGCTTCATCATGGGCATTAGTTGTACCATGCCCATAATATAGCTTATGCTGATTAAACAAGCTTACGCCAAAGCGCAGCCAATCGCGTACCGTAGTTAGCCGCGACTGGGCATTATGAAATAAATCATCTAGTTGCATAAAAAGTAACTCAAGTATTTGTTATGATTTTACAGTACTATTTTTCAAACAGGCTCTGAGGTTATTTTCTAGCTTGAAGTACTTCAAGCATAGTAGAACCAAGTTCAGCTGGGGATCTAGTATAAGCTATTCCAGCCCTTTCAAATGCCGCAAATTTTTCTTCGGCAGTACCAGTGCCACCAGAGATAATTGCTCCAGCGTGACCCATGCGCTTACCTTTAGGTGCGGTTACTCCAGCAATATAACCAACCACTGGTTTAGTTACATTAGACTTAACATATTCTGCGGCTTCTTCTTCTGCCGTACCACCGATTTCGCCAATCATAATAATTGCTTCAGTTTCAGGGTCTTGCTCAAATAAAGCTAATGCATCAATGTGAGAGGTTCCGGGAATTGGATCGCCACCAATACCAATACATGTAGACTGCCCTAAGCCAAGTTTAGTGGTTTGAGCCACCGCCTCATAAGTTAAAGTGCCAGAACGAGATACAATCCCAATTTTACCTCTTTGGTGAATATGACCTGGCATAATCCCAATTTTACATTCACCAGGTGTAATAATTCCTGGACAGTTTGGTCCAATTAAACGGCTGCCGGAGCTTTCTACATAACGTTTAACTAGTAGCATATCCAATGTTGGAACACCTTCGGTAATACATACAATTAATTTGATTCCAGCATCAACAGCTTCAACAATTGAATCAAGTACAAACGGCGCTGGAACATAAATAACTGAGGCATCAGCTTGTGTTTCGTCAACCGCTTCCCGCATGGTATTAAACACCGGCAGCTCTAAGTGTACTGTGCCACCCTTGCCAGGAGTCACGCCTCCTACTACCTTTGTGCCATAACTCAATGCCTGCTCAGAATGAAAAGTTCCATTCTTACCCGTAAACCCTTGTACCAATACCCGAGTATTTTTATCAACCAAAACGCTCATATGTTCTCTTCCTATATATTTTTAGTTTATTTTTTAGCAATTAAGCAATAAAACTTATTTTAGCTTACTATTTCTTTTAATGTACCAACTACTTTTTTGGCGGCATCAGCTAATCCATCTGCAGGTATTAAGTCTAAGCCAGACTTAGCTAAAATTTCTGCACCAAGCTGGGCATTATTACCTTCTAAACGCACTACAACCGGAACTGTAACGTGCACTTCTTTAACTGCGGCAATAATTGCCTCTGCGATCATGTCGCAGCGGACAATTCCACCAAAAATATTAATTAATACTGCTTTAACGCTTGAGTCAGCCAAAATTAGTTTAAATGCTTCAATAACCCGTGCTTTAGTAGCGCCTCCACCAACATCAAGGAAGTTAGCCGGCTGTCCACCGTACAGCTTAATAATATCCATAGTTGCCATTGCCAAACCAGCGCCATTTACCATACATCCAATATTACCTTCTAAGGCCACATAATTTAGGTCAAACTCAGATGCCTCTACTTCGCGTGGGTTTTCTTGAGTTTTATCGCGTAGCTTAACTAGGTCTGGGTGACGATATAGAGCGTTTGAATCAAGAGAAATTTTAGCATCAACACATACTAGTTCGCCATTCTCTCTTACCGCTAATGGATTTATTTCAAATAGAGCAAAATCATTTTCAATAAATGCCCTATAACTTCCCAGCATCATTTTTACAAATAATGGGATTTGCTCATTAGTTAATCCTAGTTTAAATCCAACTTCACGAGCATGGCATTCACGCAATCCCACCAGTGGGTCTACTACAACTTTAAAGATTTTTTCTGGAGTTTCATGTGCAACTTTCTCAATTTCAACCCCACCTTCAGTGGATGCCATGAAGGTTACCCGGCGAGTTGAACGATCAATTACCGCACCTAAATATAACTCACGCGCCACAGGGTAAACATCTTCGCTAACATAAACCGAATTTACTAATTGTCCATTAGCATCAGTCTGGTAAGTTACTAAGTGTTTGCCAATTAAATTTTCAGCTATTTGCATAGCTTCATCTCTAGATTTGGCTACTTTAACCCCTCCAGCTTTACCGCGTCCGCCAGCATGTACTTGAGCTTTAATCACTGCAAATTTGCCACCCATCTTTTCAAAGGCTGCTCCAGCCTCAAGAAGGTTTGTTGCAAGAATCCCTGCCTGAACTTTTAACCCATATTTTGCTAGTAATTCCTTAGCTTGGTACTCATGTAAATTCATTGTTGCTCCTAATACGTATTTAATCAATTTAACTTGTATAGGGCGTAATTTTATCACTTTAGCACATGCAGCATAAAATTTTATTGCAATTTATAGCCAACTTAGGATAGAATTACGCTCTCTAGAGTGCTTTTATAGTGTGGAAGCTTGGCAGAGCGGTTGAATGCAACAGTCTTGAAAACTGTCGAGGGTGCGAGCCCTCCGTGAGTTCGAATCTCACAGCTTCCGCCTTCTTAGTTGTACTAGTGATAGATAAAAAACAAAAAACGCAAAATTGCAAAATGTTTTGTAAGGCATTTATTTAAAATATCTGCGTAAATATTTGACAATCACAGTTAGCTTAAGATATAATCACCAACTTATCAATCGCGGGGTGGAGCAGTCTGGTAGCTCGTCGGGCTCATAACCCGAAGGTCGTAGGTTCAAATCCTGCCCCCGCAACCAATTAACATTCAAGCAAATCAGCTTTAATTGACCGCAATCCTTTATTATCTCGTGCTAACCAGATATCTAATATCAAGCTGCATAAATCACCAATTTTCAGGCTCATCCTCACTAAATTGTGTCTGAGTAACCGACATAGTTCTTTGTGCTCCACTAGGGCTAATCTCAGATGTTCCTGAATACCTTTGCAATAATTTAAATACATTTTCAGATACATTATTGTTTGATAGTAACTGACCGACCGAAAAAATCCTTTGTACTAACCCAGTCCCAGATGTTTGTGTTTTCATATTTGTTCTCATATTTGTTCCTTTATTATCCTGCACGCCGTAAAACCATGTTCTTTAGGGCATGGATATAAGGCGTTAATTTAGCGCAGCTTTGCCCGCCCAACTATGATATACTAACTGTCTCTTAACCGAGCTACGGCAGGACT
>JAUPUP010000032.1 GCA_030917485.1 Pseudomonadota bacterium | reverse complement strand
CCTGATTTGGTGGGGCGTGGAAATAGTGACTATTTACAGAATCCAATGCGTTATGATATCCCAACATATATTATGGACTTATTATTATTGATAAAAACCTTGGGGCTAACCAACATTGCATGGTTGGGAACATATCTTGGGGGTATTGTTGGTATGAATATTGCTGCCATTATGCCGGGTTTACTCCAGAAGTTAATTTTAGTGGATATTGGCGCTGAGATTGAGAGTGTTGGATTAGCTAGAATTGCTGCTTATTCGTCTACTCGCCCAGATTTTGAAACGTATGAATCAGCCAAACAATATCTTATAGAGGTGAGCAGCGATTTTGGTGATTTGCCAGATGAAGTCTGGGAGTATTTTACGCGCAATTCAGTGCAGAAAAATATGCAAAGTAAATATGAACTCAAACGTGATATGAATTTAATGAAACCTTGGTTAAATTCAGCATCTGTTAAAACAGACCGTGATAATTTAGCTCCTGTTAACACAGATACTGTTAACACAGATACTGTTGGAACAGATTCTGTTGAAACAGAGTCTACTAAAACACCTGATAGTAAGACTCCTATTAAAGAAAATATGCAGATGTGGGCAGAATGGACAAAAATACTTATTCCCGTACTGGTTATACGTGGAGAGCATTCGGATATTTTAAGTGTAGATACTGTAAATAAAATGAAGCAGACTAACACTAACATGATAAGTGTAGAAATTGCCAATGCTGGTCATGCACCATTTTTGTATAATCAATCCCATTTTGATTTATTGAGTAACTTTTTGAATTTACAAGATGCCAGAAAAAGTTGAATGGGCGGATTATGAGAAAAGGGCATTTAGATAGTGAAAACCAAGATATAGAGTATAAACAGATATGGAGAGATGAATATATTAAATGGATTTGTGGTTTTGCCAATGCAAGAGGTGGATTACTGTATATTGGCATAAATGATAATGATGAGGTTGTGGGTATAGAAAATGCCAAAAAATTATTAGAGGATATACCTAACAAAGTTAAAGATATTTTGGGAATTGTGGTAGATTTAAAAATGTTGGTTAGTGATGGCAAAGAATATCTTAAAATAGAAGTTGAGTCATACCCCTACCCAGTGAGTTATAAGGGGCAGTACCATTATCGTAGTGGAAGTACTAAGCAAGAACTAAAAGGAGCTGCACTTGATAAGTTTTTATTATCTAGGCAGGGCAAAAAATGGGATGGGGTGCCTGTACCCTATGTAACTATTAAAGATTTGGACTATAATGCCATAGAGTTTTTTAGGCAAAAAGCTTCAAATAGAAAAAGAGTTGAGGCCGATGTATTAGGTGAGGGCGGAGAGAACCTTCTGGAAAAACTGCATTTGATAGATGGGAATTATATAAAAAAAGCCGCTTTATTGTTATTTTATAAAGAGCCAGAAAAATTTGTTACTGGATCATATATAAAAATAGGTTATTTTAAGAGTAATACAGACCTTATCTATTATGATGTTGTCAAAGGTAATATTTTGGAACAAGTAGATACATGTGTAGATTTAGTGTTTACCAAGTATTTGAGAGCGATGATAAGCTATAAAGGAATGCAGAGAGTTGAGACATTTCCTATATCACAGTTGGCTTTTCGTGAAGCATTGGTAAATGCAGTTGTACATAAAGATTATAGTGGGCTTACGCCAATTCAAATTAGCATTTATGATAATAAGCTGATGATTTATAATGATGGAGAATTACCTGAAGGGTGGAGTTTAGAAACACTGCAGCACAAGCATCCTTCAAAACCATACAATCCAGCTATTGCTTATGTATTTTTTTTAGCAGGGTATATTGAATCTTGGGGTAGAGGTATTGAAAAAATAGTGGAAGAGTCCCGGCGATTTAATGGAATAATTCCACAGTTTAGATGGCAAGGCGGTTTATGGGTTGATTTTGAATTTAATAATAGTGAGGATATAGAGTTAGGAGCGACCGTGTCTACCAAGTTGGGAGAGAAGTTGGGAGGGGAGTTGGGAGAGAAGTTGGGAGAGAAGTTGGGAGAGAAGTTACAAAACTTATCGAAAAATAGAAAATTAATTATTGCATTAATGAAAGATAACAAAAACATAACTATATCAGAACTTTCTACGGCATTAGGGATCAGTACCACAGCCATTGAGAAAAATATCAGTTATTTGAAAGAAAATAATTTTATAAAACGGATTAGTGGCGATTATGGCGGACATTGGGAAGTGATTTTTAAATAAATATTTTTAGAGAGTTGGCTCGCATATGATGGGCAGGAAAAAGTAATGCATTTAAAGTATCGCAAACACCTAGCCCTAAAACGCTTGTGCCAGTTAGATATGAAAGTATAAAATGAAAATAGAATGTGCAAAAGCCCATTTTAATGAATTTAAAAATGTAGAATATAAAGTGGTGAGTAAAGTCGGACAGTTAATAGGTTAGTATTTGCAGTGGCGAATTTAGAGTCAAGTCTTAAAACACCTTAAAATCGAAACCTTAAAACTAAAAACTATAGAAAAGATACGGCATATTATACTTATATAATACTTAAAAAGAGGATTTATTGCATAAGTGAAATTATCACAGATTAAACTGTCCGGGTTCAAGTCATTTGTTGATCCCACCAGTATTCAGATAAAAGGACAGTTAATTGGAATTGTTGGTCCTAATGGTTGCGGTAAGTCCAATGTTATTGATGCGGTGCGTTGGGTCTTGGGTGAGTCATCAGCCAAGCAGTTGCGTGGCGAGTCAATGCATGATGTTATTTTTAATGGATCAGTGAACCGTAAACCAGTGTCGCGGGCAAGTGTGGAACTTGTTTTTGATAATCAGCAAAAAATTTTATCTAATGCTTGGAGCCGTTTTGATGAAATATCCATTAAGCGCTTAATTAGTCGCAGTGGTGAATCGGTGTACTCGATTAATAATCAAACTGTGCGTCGGCGTGATATTACTGAGTTATTTTTAGGCACTGGGGTTGGCAGTCGTGGATATGCGGTAATTGAACAGGGAATGATAAGCCGAATTATTGAGGCTCGCCCGGATGAGTTACGCTTATATCTCGAGGAAGCTGCTGGAGTGTCAAAATATCGAGAAAAACGTAAAGAAACTCTATCTCGTCTTGAAGATACTCGAGAAAATTTAGTTCGTCTCGAAGATTTGAAAAGTCAGATGAATGAAAATATTGAGGTTCTGTCTATCCAGGCTAAATCGGCGCTTCATTATCAGGAGTTAAATGCCAGAATCAAACAACTTCAACTTATTCAACTATTGCTGAAAATCAATAACTTACAAAAATCATTGAATATGGTTAATCTAGAGATTGAAAATATTAAGAAATCCCTTGAAAAATTAACTTTAGAGTATCAAGCCTCTGAAAAAATTCTTAATGATACACATCAACAAAAACATCAGGAAGAGCAAAAACTCAGCTTGCTAAATCATGATTTTAATCAACTGCGTTCTCACCTTGCTCGATTAGAAGAGCGTCACAAGTATAAGGTAGAGACAAAAGCTAGATTAATAAATGAAGAGGGTGAACTGCAGCGGCAGTTGAGTGAGATTAATCTTCAATTAGAAAATGGGCAAAATAGTATAACAGAGATTAATCACAAGCTGGATATTAGCGATAAACGTATTTCAGAACAAGAGCAACAACGACAGGGAGTTGCATTAAGTGATCATGAACAATCATTAAAGCATTCAACTACGGCTTTAGCTCAGGTTGCGGCGAAGGTGGCAAACGCTGTACACGAATTAAATTTATTAAATAATAGCGTGGGGCATAAACAGCAGCAGTTGCGCGGCCTAGAAGTTCGGCTAGTCAAGCTGCAGCAGGAATTGCCGGGTAATACTTTGGGTTTAGAAGATGATTATACTGTCTTGAAAGAAAATATTGCTGAGTTAGATATTGAACTTGAAGAGTTAAGCTATATGGTGGAAGATAAAAAATCCATTCGGCAGGACCTGGCATTGACTATATCAGCTATGACTGAGTTATTAAACAAACATAAAATGGATATTTCTGGCATTAATGCTAAAATTTCAACATTAGAACATTTATTAAAGCAGTCAATCTCAGTAAAATTTGAAAGTCTCAGGCAAGTTTTAGCTTCCGATGATAGCGGTAGTGCATACACATACAATAGCGCAGATTCCAATTATAACGGTATAACTTCCAATTATAGCGACATATCTACTATTTGGCAAGAGATAGAAGTTAAACCTGGTTACGAGGTTGCAGTTGAGATTGCATTGGGACAGATTTTGTCGGGGTTTGTAATAGATGATTTATCTACAATAACTAAACAACCGGATGGAATGTTGTGCTTATGGTATGGACAGGGGGCAGGAAGTGAGGAGTTCTCAAATACATCATTTAATGAGCGCTTAAGAACATCTGCTGCTGTACCTCCGTTATTAGCCGATACTTTAGCAAATTTTGTGACTATAGCGCATTATCGTTATCAGTTATTGCACAATTTGTTGAGTGGTTATTATGTAGTGGCAAATTTTGAGCTTGCCTGTGAATTATTGGCAGAAAGCAATAAATATTTAGCAACAGCCGAGGATAATACATTGCTTGGTAAGAACGGCGTTGTGATTGTTACTTTAGACGGCCATGTGGTTACCAACGATTATATAATTTTTAATGCTAATCATGGACAAAGCCACGTGTTGGAGCAGCAAAATCAATTACAAGAATTGACTGGTGAATTAGAAATACAACAGCAGCAATTAGTTCAGCAGGAGCAGAAATATAAAGACAGCAAGGAGCGGCTTAATTTGCTTGATATGGAAATAAAGTCACTTGAGCAAAAACATAAAGATGGCATAAAAGCGCAGCACGCCTTGCAGCTAGAATTAGTGCAAAAAGAACAAAACTATAGGCATAGTGTGCGGCATCATGAAAAAATTAGTAATGAGTTGGTAGTATTAAATAAAGAAATTGAATACATTAAAGGTGAAATAAGCCAATTGACGGATACAATTGTTACACAGCAGGAAATAGTAGATGAAACACGCTTAGCCGAAGATTTAGCTAAAGATGAGCATCGGCAAATTGAAGCTGACTATTTAAGTTACAAAGAGAAGCATAGTCAAATTAGTCAGCAAATTAATCAGATGCATATGGACAAGCAGCTATTACAGCAGCAATTAAATTTGATCAATAAGCAGCTTCTTGAAAAAACTGGGCAAATAGATGTTATTAACCTGAGAATTACTAAGATACAGCAAGAGCTGCAGCAATTTATAGTTAATGATGATGCTGATGAAATAGTTATAGTGCAAGATCAGATTACTAATGTAGTTCATGATATTGAGGTACAAAATGAGTGCTTACAGCGATTAAATGGGGAGTTAAGCAGCGTAACAACACAGCGGGATAAATTAGCTGTGGCTCGAGACGGTTTATCCAGTAAATTAAATAAAGCTCAGTTATCGCAACAAGAGTATGTTTTGACAATGCAAAATTTACAAGAGAATATTGCTAACTTACAGCCTGTGGATTATGTGGCAGAGCAATTACTTGCGGATAATAAATTAAGTTTAGTTGAGATAAATAAGCAGATTACACTTAATAGTGAAGAAGTTGCTAAATTGGGGTTGGTAAACTTAAAAGCTATCGAAGATTTAGAGCAAACGCAAAGCAAGTTTGCTGCATTAAATTTACAAATGGCTGATTTGGTGAGCGCCAATAATTCCTTAGAGAGTGCAATTAAGCAGATTGATGGCGAGAGCCGTAAATTGCTTAATGATACTTATACTAAAGTAAACACAAATTTTGAGTATTATTTTAAAATATTATTCGGTGGTGGAACGGCTCAATTGATAGCTACAGAGGATGATATTTTGGTTTCTGGGTTACAAATTTGTGCTCAACCCTTGGGAAAAAGGAATACGTCCTTATATTTACTATCAGGCGGAGAAAAAACTCTAACTGCTATGAGTTTGGTTTTTGCTTTTTTTAATCTTAATCCATCACCTTTTTGTATGCTGGACGAGGTTGATGCACCACTTGATGATGCAAATACATTAAGGTTTTGTAATTTAGTTCGTGAATTGTCCAATAATACGCAGTTTGTTTGCATTTCGCATAATCGGTTGACTATGGAAAACGCTCATCAGTTAATCGGAGTAACTATGCAGGAGAAAGGCGTCTCGACTGTAGTTCCAGTAAATTTGATTGATTGGGCTTAATATGATAAAATCATGGTTTTTGTTTATTCTCAGGAAACATCGAGTTTTTAAATAAATAACTAGAACTAGTGAATAACTAGACTTAAAATATAATAATAAATAGAATAAGTTATGAAAATTTTCCCACCGGCGGGTCGCCGGATTTTTAGTTGTTATTGCTGAAAAATTATAGAAATCAAGAGGTTGTTTTTAAATGGTAGATTTGACTAACCACTTTTTAGTGGCAATGCCGACACAAATGAGCAGCATGTTTGCTGGAAGTGTAGTTTATGTTATCAAACATAATTCGGATACAGGGGCTTTTGGCGTTATTGTAAATAAACCTTTGGGCAGAACTTTAAAAAATGCGTTTAAAGATGTAGATTTTTCTAAATACAATCCTAGCTGGGAGCAAAATAGGTTATATTTAGGCGGTCCTGTTTGTGGCGATAATGGATTTGTATTGCATAAAACATCTGCTGCTAGTAATGACAATAACGTATTTGAATTAACTAATAATCGAAGTGTACTTAGCCAAATTGCAGCTAGTGACAGTGAGTGTAAAAGTGATTTATTTGTGTCGGTTGGTTATTCTGAATGGGCAGCTATGCAAATTGAATTTGAAATACTGCGTAATGATTGGTTGGTAGTTAAGGCGGGTACTGATCTTATATTTGATGTAGAGCCTAGTAAACGCTATGGAGAAGCTATGCGCTTGCTTGGTGTACAGAATGTTAGTCATTTATATCATGGAATCGGATTTGCCTAATTCAGTATTACGGTTTCAGCCAGGTTCAAATATTTGCGTTATGGCTTTTGATTTTGGCGAAACTAGGATAGGCGTTGCTGTAGGCAATACATTGCTTAAAATTCCACATCCACTTTCAACCATTACTGGACATAATAAATTTGATAAATTTGCCAAAATTGCCAAGTTAATTGCTACTTGGCAACCATCTCTGTTGGTTGTAGGTATGCCTACCAATCTAGACAATGATAAACAGTTGTTAATTAATAGCATCACTCGGTTTAGAAACCGCTTACAGCACAATTTTAAATTACCGGTAGATTTTATCAATGAGGATTATACGTCCAGCACAGCGGGCGCACAATTGTTAGAGCAAGGTATCAACGGCGTTAAGCAGAAGCATAAATTGGATGGATTAGCAGCATGTGCTATCCTACAGGCGTTTTTTCGGGATTGAAAGCCGTTAAGGATGACAAAATTTGGGGTTAAAAGCCACGTTTTATGGTTATACCAGATTCAGAAATTAAATTAACATATGAGATGAGGAAGATATTTATAAATAATACATTAAAACGAAATTAATATGGTAGGTTATTTTATGAATTTGGTATTACTCGCAGTATTTCGAGTTTAGACGAGGAATATTGCAGGAAGACGTAACGAAGTGTACATGTAGTACACGAGGAGCGTATTACAAAATATGACAATGTATAAACTTGAAAGACTAAGAGTAAATGTTATTTGATAAAGAATTTGATGTAATAGTTGTCGGTGGCGGTCATGCGGGTACGGAGGCTTGCCTTGCTGCTAGCAGAATGGGGTTGAATACCTTGCTTATTACGCATAATATTGAAACACTGGGGCAGATGTCATGTAATCCCTCAATTGGGGGAATTGGTAAGGGACATCTGGTTAAGGAGGTTGATGCTCTGGGTGGCATAATGGCATTGGCAACCGATCATGCGGGGATTCAATTTCGTACTTTAAACTCAAGTAAGGGTTCTGCGGTACGGGCAACCCGTGCTCAGGCAGATAGATTATTGTATAAGGCATTTGTTCGCAGTACGCTTGAAAACCAGCCTAATTTAACGTTATTTCAGCAAGCAGTTGATGATTTGATTATTAATAATGACAGGGTAAGCGGTGTAATTACTCAAAGTGGAATCATATTTAAAGCGACCACGGTTGTGTTGACCAATGGTACATTTTTAGGCGGTAAGATTCATATTGGATTAGACAGCTATACTGGTGGTAGAGCTGGCGATCCAGCATCAACCACGCTGTCACAAAAATTACGTGAATATCAATTACCGGTTGATCGGTTAAAAACCGGCACTCCGCCGCGTATTGATGGCAGGACAATTAATTTTGCCGTTATGCAAGAGCAGCCCGGCGATAATCCAACTCCGATATTTTCTTTTCGTGGGCAGCGTGAGTTGCATCCTAGACAACTATCTTGCTGGATTACCCATACCAATACAAAAACTCATGACATAATTAGACATGGGCTTGGCCGTTCTCCTCTATTTACAGGAGTTATTGAAGGGGTTGGTCCACGCTATTGTCCTTCGATTGAAGATAAAATTCATCGGTTTAGTCATAAAGATGCACATCAGATTTTTTTAGAACCAGAGGGCTTAACTACCAATGAATTTTATCCCAACGGTATTTCAACTTCCTTGCCTTTTGATGTACAGCTAGATTTAATTCATTCGATAAATGGTCTTGAAAATGCCCATATTTTACGTCCTGGATATGCCATTGAGTATGATTACTTTAGTCCAACTAGTTTAAAATCAAGCTTGGAGTCTAAACAAATTACAGGGTTATTTTTTGCTGGGCAAATTAATGGAACTACTGGATATGAGGAGGCTGCAGCCCAGGGATTGTTAGCTGGGATAAATGCTGGGTTGCTAGTACAGAATAAGGAGTCGTGGTGTCCACGGCGGGATCAGGCATATTTGGGCGTGCTGGTCGATGATCTAATTACTAAAGGCGTTACTGAGCCATACCGTATGTTTACTTCACGAGCTGAGTACCGGCTACAACTAAGAGAAGATAATGCTGACTTGCGTTTAACTGAGATTGGTCGGAGTTTAGGGGTGGTGAGTGATGAGCAATGGGATATCTATTGTCGCAAGCGTGATATGGTTTTTGCTGAGATTGAGCGCTTAAAAACCATATGGATACATCCCGGTGTTAGTGATCAAGATGCAGTAGCAACTGTATTAGGCAAAGACTTAGAGCGTG
>JAUPUP010000031.1 GCA_030917485.1 Pseudomonadota bacterium | reverse complement strand
CATGACTTATACGTGGTTTGCTTTTATTGCTATTATGTTTGGCAACCACAAAATACGCGATGCTTTTTTATCTAAAATTAAAGTTATTGAGTTAATAATTGGTAGTGCAATTTTCTTTTTTGCATCCGCAATTTTATATGAATGTATAGTTAAAACCATGTTTTTAAAGTTACATCTTTTATAATGCATCCATTGGTCAACTATGCAATTTATTTTTGTAAAGATTATTCTAAAGGTTAAGCTGATAATTTACTCGGCTTAATGCGTTTTAATTAAAAAACTTACCACACCGAAAATTATACTTATAGTTGCAGTAGTGAGGATGCCAATTAACCAGCGATTGCGGTTCTCTATACCGGTTAAACGTAATTCAACATGATCAAACTTAGAGTCAATCAATTCAAATCTTCTGTCAATCAATTCAAATTTTTTATCAATCTGATCAAATCTAATATTAAGTTTTGCTTCAAACGCACTTAAATGACGAGTCATAACATCATCTAATTTACGATCAAGTTCACTTTTAGTCATAATTTCCTCATTAACAAACTTCTCTAAAATCAAGTCTGTAATTTTCTCAGACATTTTAAATATTCCTCAACTAATTGTACCATAACTTATTTATCTTGGGCAAATTCTAATTGTTTCAATTTTTACCCATCGCCTAAATTTATATAGGCTAAACTATGCCATACAATTAATTTGATATTTTGCAATTATTACACAAAATTATTGCAAACATTGGAAACCGCACACCCCATTCCTCTTTGGTTTACTTGCGAAGCTAAAGCTCGACTTTGAGTATATTCGTATATTTATTTACAAAACATCTAGCTTAAACTGAATTACGGCTGGCATTAATGTTTGCTGCTAATGATTTTTTGACCAATTTCTCCAATAGTGAGGCATTCTCTGCTCCTCCTTCGCGTAATTTAGCTAAAGCGTATTGCTGAATAACTAAAAGTGGTAAAACAATTTTCTCGCGTAAATTTATAGATTCTTGCTTGACTGCATCCATACTCAATAATTCCGCATGACCAGTTAAATGCAGTAGCATATCTTTAGTTAAAGCAGATTCATCTCTTAGTTTACGCCAAAATTTGCCAAATTTTGTGTCAAATTCAAGATGTCGCGTAATCGCAAAATTTGACTTGGATAAACTCTGCATAGCGTTATCTACGAGGGTCTTAAAAAACAATGACTCTCGATATAATAGTTTTAATTTCTCTTGGTATAGTGGTGAACGTTTCATTAACTGAGAAATACCGCTACCCAATCCATAGTAACCTAAAATATTTTGCTTCATTTGCGTCCAAGCTCCTACAAATGGAATAGCACGCAAATCCTCAAATTTTAGTTTGTTATCGCCGTTCCTTTTCGTTGGGCGTGACCCGACATTTGTTGCCGCTAGATATTTTAGTGGAGTAATTTCTTCTAAATAAGGCACAAACATTTCATCATGGCGCAACTCAAGATACGCAGCATAACACTCATCCGCTAATGTTGCAATTAACTCTTCTTCATCCTCATCCAGAGACTCAATACTATGAGGAAAGAGTTTGGCTATTAACCCAGAAGTAAATAATTGCTCCAAATTAAATAATGCTGAATCTGAAGTACCAAAATTTGAAGAAATAGTCTGCCCCTGAATAGTTAGCTGGATTTCTCGAGTTGCAATATTTACCCCTAGTGAATGATAGAAATCTCGCGTATTTCCACCTCCACGTGAAGGAGGTCCGCCACGTCCATCAAAAAATACAACTCCTACATTATATTTATCCGACAACAGAGTCAGGGTTTTTTTAGCTCGGTAAATTGACCAATTAGCCATTAAATAACCACCGTCTTTAGTCCCATCAGAAAAACCCAGCATTATCGTTTGTTTATAGTGCTGCTTAATTAATCGGGATTTATATAAGGAATCTTTATACAACCCTTCCATTACATCATGGGCATGGGCTAAATCATCAATAGTCTCAAATAACGGAACAACTTCAACTTGAATTAATTCCTCAATAGGAACATCTTTAACTTTTTGCAGATAATTGTTAGTAAGCTCAACTAAAAATATTACTTCAAAAATATTAGCTAAACTTCTAGTATTACTAATTATATAACGTTCAATTGCACCTTGTCCATTTTCACGCTGTACCGTATAAATTGCTTGTACAGTTTTTAACACTTCACTAATCATTGGATAGTCTAAATATTCATGCGTAATTAATGCAGTATTTTTAATATTAGCTTTTAGCAGCTCAATTTTTTGATTATCGCTTAACCCTGTATAATCCGAATGAATACACAGCAGATGAAACATATTATGAATAACTTGTTCATGAATAGCGCTATTTTGCCGGATGTCTAATTTTACAAAATAAAAGTTGAATAGTTTTATTTTTAAAATCATATACTCTACCAAATGTACAAATAATCCCTGATAGCGCTCATGTAAAACAACTATTATATTTTCCAATTCATTAATTAATTCTTCAGCACATTTATAATGATTATCTTTGATTATTTGATTAGCAATATTGACTATTGTATCATATACGCCTTCAAAGGTAAGCTTTCGAGACAATTCTTTCAAATCTTTAAAATATAAGCGCAAAATTACTGAACGTAGTTTACTGGCGACTTTAAGTGTGGTATCGGCAACTACAAACGGGTTGCCATCTCTATCGCCACCAGGCCAAAACCCTAATTCTAAGTTAATGTTTTTTCCTGGAAGTTTATTCTGAACTTTAGCAATTTGCGGATAAAATACATTCTCTAGATACCAAATCAAACTCAGCGCTTCATCAAAGGGGGTTGGTTTGGCGATATTGCTAAACCGGGTAAGCCCTAACTGTAGAAATGTGCTTCTAATTTCATCTAAATCTCGCAATTTAATCGCATTGCTCAAATTAGAAATTATACCCAAAATTTGGTTAGGATAAAATTGAGTTGGATGTGCAGTTAAAACCACTCTAATTTTATAGGAGGATAGAATTTCTTCAAAAAATTGAACTAAATCACCTGTATCATCAGCCACTAGTTGATGAAGTAAATAATCAACTGTACCATTACCAGATAAATCATTTATTTGACTAAATGCTGCATCTTCAAGAGCGTCAAACAATACAACTTGACGTTCAATAAATTGTAAAAACTTAAATAAAATCTTATAACGTCGCTCTGGGGCAATAAAATTATTGGTAAAAAATTCCTCAATAATCTGGAGAGGGGTTTTGTTGTTTTCAAGCTCTTCATAACAAAATTTAGCAAAAATTGACAGCATTGCTCCAGCTTCATCAATATCTTGAAATGGTAAGCTTAAAAACAAACCATTAAATAATTGATATCTAAACCCTACCTCACGCTCAAAAGCTCGGTATCTAGCTTCATTATGTTTAAATTTACTGAGATTCACAGTAATACTCCTTCACTAAATTGTAACATGAGCTCCTTCACCTTGCTAACTGACAAAACAATATTAGATTCTAGATATTATTCTAGACATTATACTATCACATTAACACCAATATTGATTAATAATGATTCTTGTTAATAATAATTCATCAATTTAAAAACTTTGTCCTAACTCCATGCGAGAAAAAAATTAAAAAATAACTTGACATGTCCTGCTGCAGTGCAGCATAATAACTACCTCAGTAAGTTATTGATGGTATAACCTTCAATCAGGTTATGATTAATATTCAATTATTTCAATTAGTTAAATGGAGATTTTAAACAATGGATCAAGCGAATAAATTTAAAGATAATATGATTAAGGCTTCTAATGCTGCGCATAATTTATTAAATGTTTCACTAGAAAACATGCAAGAGTTGATTAGCTTACAATTAGAAATATCTAAACAAGCTTTAGAAAAAACTTCATCTGCAGCTAAACATATGCTACATACGGCTACACCACAAGAATTGTTAACTAATGCCAGCCGACTAGTTAGTGACACTGTAGAAAAAAACGTTGAACACTGTCGCAGTATTTATGACATGATGAATAAAGCTAAATCAAGGTTTAGTAAAGCTTTAGAATCACAGTTAAATACACATAAAGAATCTACTTTTGCTATGCCGGCGTGGATGGAAAAATTTCAATCACAAAAATTTGATACTAAGTCGGCAATTAATTCATTTATTAATTCAGCCAATCTTGCTGTAGACAGTGCAGCCAAACTAGCTAATGAAGCTACTGCTATAACCAGTAATAATATGTTGTATGCAAGCGAAACCCTAGAAAATGTAATTAGCACAACAAAAAAAGCAGCATCTGCTACTGTAACCACTGCTAGAAAAGCTACCACTGAAGCTGTAAACACAGCATCAACACTTGCTGCAGAAACTGCCGTAGCCGTTAAAAAAGTTGCTGCCGAAGCTGTAAATAATATAATTAACTCAGCCAAAAAAGCTAGTGATTCAGTAGCGCAAACAGTTACAAAATCAGCTAATGCAAGTAGCAAGTCTGCCGAACACAGCCAAGCATCCACTCACAAACATAACGCATCCGAGTAATACGCGCTTGCACAAGCAGTATGGTCAAGTATCACTTCTAGCAGCTAGTAGTGATACTTGAGATTGATACTAAAATATTTTCATGACAGCGTTGAATAAAAATGCCCAAAACATTGGACGCCAAAGCATTGGGCATTTTTATTTTCAAATAATTCACCCAGCAATCATTATTCCATTACAATTTTAACAATGATACATGGTTTAAATCAGATTGTTTTAATTCAGCAAAACACACAAATTTACCAAACACACTTAGCTCTTCTACAGGAACAGCCGTTGATTTATTTTTATACTTAGCAGCAATTACTGTCCGACTTACATTAATTACCTCAAGTACTACTGTCTCACCTTTGTAACGTACTAAGAAAAAGCCATCTAAATCAATTTTTGATACCTTACTAAAAATTTGATATACATTAGTATTAAAATCATATTCAACACCATTTATGGTGCACAATGTCTTCTCTAGATAGGTTTTGACCACAAAAAATTGATCATGTATAATCAACTTTAATAATTCATACGGCATATATATTCTAACCATACCCAACGAATCATTAAGAATGACGTTATCTAAGGTATCATAACACGGAACATCCAAAAAAACCTCATCTCCAGTCAATTCCGCAATACTACATTTAAGATTTTTTGATATACTACTCAATGAACTTATGGTAGGAAAATTTTTCTTAGTCATCAGCCGATAGAACGGCTGATAAGCAAATCCTAATAAATTAGCCAACCCATGCATAGACTGACTATTGCGCTGCATATATACTTGCAATTTTTTTATAATATTATCAATAGATTTAGTATCTGTTTTAGTACGCATAGCTAAAATTCCTTACATAAAAAATGCAATAAAAACGCAAAAATGGTGACGGGGTATTTAGCCTAATAAATCACCGTCCTATATCATATTCAAATCCAAACCCAATATGATATTATTTATGAATTTACCGTAGCAATAATCTATGCTCAAACAAGTGTAAAATGGTAATTAAACTGAGCACATAAATTTAGAAGTAGTGATTTTACCATATACTTATATCAAAGCTTTCATATAAGTAGGAAAAAGTTATATATTAACCATTAAATTATACGGCAAAACTAAAACTCTAGGTTTTAGTAAGCGTAATAATATTATACATTACAACTATTAACAATATCCATTTTAAAGTATAAGGATCTACTTTACTAATTAACGGGGCCGCAATAAAAACGCCTAAAAGTCCAAAAGCTGCCAACAATATTGAGCTTTTCGGATAAAATTTCTTTTTACCAATAAATGTTACCGCAGTAACCGGCATTTGATATGAACTAGCCGCAGCCATAATTGGAAAAGCAATTATTGGATTTACTCCAAAAAGAAAGATACTAGTTTTTACTAATGAGTAGTACCCTACTCCGAATGCCGGAAGCATTCCTGCAACTAACATAAACAAAGCAAATATAATCAATCTAACTCCAACAATAGCATCACTGGAACTGGAAAAATTGAGTACATTTAATTGAATTAAAAATAATAAACATCCAGTTACTACAAATGCGAGAAGCATAATATTATGCATTATCTTTTTATTAATTCTAACCGCAATTAATCCAGATAAAAAGCCACCAATAGTAATCATAACTATTGCAACCATCATGGTCGTTAAATCCAATTGAATAAAATGCAAAAAAATTAACATTTGAGCTAGAGCAGTTATAACAGCTTGAATATTCATACTGCCAATCAACTTAACATCATCTGGCATAACCCCCAACATTCTGCGTAATGCTACAATAATAGCAAAGCTGCCGATACCTACAGTATCTAACAAATTTGAAATAAATCCAATAAATGCGATTTTTATTTGTTCGATAATACTTAACTTTTCATCAGAAAAATTATAATAAAAATAAACAACAACACCAATTGTAACAATAATAGCCACTAATTTGATTATATCAAATGAATTCATAATAACTCCACTAATTTTAAAAATTCCTGCTTAAAAGGTAATAATTTTTAGTTCTTGTTTTTACATAATCTGATACACATTAATCCATGCACCAACAATTTGATATAATAATTTTACCCATCTAAAAAAACTCAGTCAAAAACACATAAACTGATCATTAAGCCCCCATTTTATCCAACTGGGTATTAATACAGTTTTCCAGATGTTGGGTTAGAGAGATAACGTTGTTATCAACTGGATAAATCGGTGGGCAAATTTTAATGGTTATCACTCCTGGATACAAACACAATCCAGTGTTTGGGTAGCAATAGCCAGCATTATGCGCCACGGGTAAAATAGGTGCATTTAGTAGAATTGCCAGACGAGCAGCACCATTCTTATAGCGCTTTCGTTGTTTTGGCAACGATCTGGTACCTTCAGGAAAAGTCAAAATCCAAAACCCTTGTTCAAATCTATCTAGACCTTGAGTTAAAACCTCCTTTATCGCTGCACTCCCAACACTGCGATCAATACCAATCGGAGCAGATATTTTTAGTGCCCAACCAAAAAATGGTATTTTTAACAATGATTTTTTTAATATCCATACGTGCTGGGGAAATATTTGACTAAAACATAATGCTTCCCACATTGATTGATGATTACTTGCGATAATAGCCGAAGAACTCAAAATATATTCTTTACCCACTACCTCATATTTAACACCACAAATATTTCTAGCACAAAAATTAAATAACCATGTCCAACTTATAATAACTTTGTGACGTGTACGAGACGGGAATGGTAAAACAATCAATCCAACAAAAAAAATGATTATGCTATACACCCCCATAATCATCCATAATAATGTTGAACAAAAACGAACTTTAAAAGTCTTAGTCTGATGCATAAAATGTTGCGTACCCTATATAATATTCTTTTATGTTACTGCTACCTTCTATACTCTTCGTCTTTGAGTATATATTACTGACAACTGGCTCATACAGTCAAGGTATTTTCTTTTATATATAACAATCATTTAAATTGTAACCGCAGAAACTTTGTTTGCGCAATCCAAATGGCGGGTTGGTACATTCCAACTGCATTTTATCCAAATTAATAATAATATCATTAATAACCATTATTATAATTGATATTAACAGCCTTTGTTAGCCTAAAATTTATTTAAGCATAAATAAATTCTTATTAACCTATCC
>JAUPUP010000030.1 GCA_030917485.1 Pseudomonadota bacterium | reverse complement strand
TGCTACTATAGCTTATACGCTCTGTCATATCTGTCATATATTATATCTCACTTTTAAATCAAACTAAAACACATAAAATGAATCTCCCCGCTACAGAGTAACGGGGTATCTATTCTACTAAAAGATATAAAACAAAGACAGCAAACTGCGCAGAATTATACCCTTAGAGATTAAAACTCAATTTTTCTCAAAAAAACAAAAGCATTGCTTCAAATAATATTAACTCAACCGAATCATTTTTGAATACACAAAGGTTACCAGTTCTATTATTGAACATTGAACGCACAGCCAATAATGAAAATAGTCTTTTTGAAACATTAACAGCTTTAATTTAACATAATAATATCATAGACTAGAAAATAATATCTAATCCTCAAAAATATGGCTTAACATAGCTGTAGCTTTAACTATACTTTATTATTAGGTATTTTTTTGAGTATAGGATTTAATTATATACTCAAACTAACAAATAGTGCATTACAGATTAAGTAGAGTTTTCCGCCATCAAATTTTCTATTAATTTTAGGGAGATTTTACGTTTATGGAAAAAACTAGTCAAAAGTATGCTGCAACTAACATTTTAACTTTATTTTTAATCTTTTCGAAAATAAATTATCTGCTGGGACTTTGTTACAGCTAAATGAGAAAAATCTTTAGTGCTACAGGTATTTTTACTACACCCATTACACCCACTCCCGCATGACGAATCTGACATTTTTAATGCCCTGCGCACAAGAAAAAACACTGCAAGAAATATAATAAAACCTACACTTAATATATCAATCATATTAAAACCCATAACATACCACCTTTTTATTCCATTAGCTATCTTATAAGCTAGCCTTTCAGTTATATATCACATATCATACAATTATATATGACTACTCAACCAAACTGTAATATTATACACAATAAATGCTGCTGCATAAGCTAAAATAATTTGGTACGCAAACATTATGCAAGGCCATCTCCACGAATTAGTCTCACGCCTCACCACAGCCAAAGTTGAGGCACATTGAGGAGCAAATACATACCAAGCTAAAAGAGATAAACCAGTTGCCAAAGACCAAGACTGACTTAGTACTGCACTTAAGCCCTTAGCCAAAACATCATCATTACCGCTCAACGAGTAAATTGTTCCTAGCGCTGATACCACAACCTCACGTGCAGCAATACCTGGTATCAATGCCGCTACCACCTGCCACGGAAAGCCAATCGGCGCAAATAATGGATGCAACCACTTACCCAAAATACCCACAAAACTATAGTTTATTGCAGGCATGACCGCATTACTTGGAGCCAATGGAAAGGAAGATAAAAACCACAGCACGATCATAATAGCAACAATAACTGTTCCAGCACGGCGAAGAAACATTTTAGCTGGCTTAATTAATTCAATTAGCACATTTTTTAGCACAGGAATTTTATAGCTGGGCAATTCAATAATTGACACCTGATGTTCTTTTTTAAAGAAAAACAAGTTCATAATAAACGCTGCCAACAACCCAAAAAACATTCCCAAAAAATAAAGCATAAACATTACTAATCCTTGCAAATTCAAAAACCCCCATACAATTCTTGCTGGAATCAATGCGCTAATCAGTAAAGTATAAATGGGGAGACGTGCTGAGCAAGTCATCAACGGACTTATCAAAATAGTAATTAATCTATCATTGCGATTTTCAATAGTACGAGTTGCCATAATTCCGGGTATGGCACAAGCAAAACTGGATAAAAGCGGGATAAAGGCGCGGCTATTTAAGCCAACGCTGCCCATTATTTTATCCATCAAAAACGCTGCGCGCGACATGTAACCGCTGTCTTCCAAGAGCACTATAAATAAAGATATAGTTAAAATTTGTGGCAAAAAAACCAATACAGAGCCAACGCCTGCAATAATCCCATTACTTAACAAACTGCCAAGAAGACTATTAGGCAGAAAATTCAACACCGCTCCCTGCAAACTATCAAGCGCCGTTTGCAGTACATCTTGTAAAATAACAGCCCAACTAAACACTGATTGAAAAACTAGAAATAATACTATTAATAATACAGCCACTCCGCATACTGGATGGAGCAGCACCGAGTCAATTCCGTCGCTCCACCGGGATGGAATGCCATCACTTAGTTTAACTTTAGTTAAAATTTGATTCGCAAGTATATGATAATTTCTAGACGTTGCAATATCTGGTTCCCGCCATGTGTTTAGACCAGTCTGCGCATTCGAGTTTAGTCCAGGAATTATTTTATCTATTGTAAACAATAACTCTTTGATTCCCAATTTTTTTATTGCAGTGGTTTCAATAATTTCACAGCCCAATTCATTTTGCAGCTTAGCTATATCATAATGATAGCCCATGTTTTTAGCTAAGTCTGACATATTAAGCGCCACTATGATAGGCTTACCACTCTGTTTTAATTCAAGCGCTAAACGCAGTCCATTAAGTAAGTTAGTTGCGTCCAAAATACACAAGATTAAATCAATATCCAGCTCATCACCGCACTGATTCATAACTACATCCCGGGTAATTCTTTCATCCAAGCTACGTGCACGCAGACTATATGTACCAGGTAAATCAATTAGGGTACATACTGCATGTTGTGGCGTAATAAAATAGCCATGTTTTTTCTCAACAGTAACTCCAGCATAGTTAGCAACACGCTGTTTGCTTCCAGTCAACGCGTTAAACAACGCAGTTTTGCCACAGTTTGGATTACCCACCAGGGCAATACGAATTCCACTATTTGCTGCCATTATTTTGTGTCATTTCTAATAAAATAATTGCTGCCTCATTTTTTCGTAGTGCAATTAAGCTGCTGCTGTTATTAATTCTAATAGCAATCGGCTCTCTTCCCCACCTTCCAATATGCATGACGGTAACCTGAGCGCCTTCAATAATTCCCATATCCAACAAACGCGATTCAACCTCACCAGCACTTAGTCTAATTTTATTAAGCAAACATGATTCGTCGAGCCGACGCACGATACCAACATCGTGTTGCTTTAATTCGGTTAAATTAACTAATTTCATCAGTGCATAACTTCCTGTATTAATACAGTATACTGTATTTCCTGAATAGTAACAAAAAAACTTCAACTAATTCGCCAACACTAATTATAAATGAGAATGATTCTCAATTGCAAATTAATTTATTAAGTTAAACAATTAGTTGGCAACTATACCATACCACTCAAATTAAGTTTGGGGTATGCAAGTCCAGGTTTAGCTCTTCAACTAATTCACTAATACGCTCCATATTTTCTGTTTTAATAATTTTGCTAACTATTGCAGCAGCTCCGCTTAGATTAGTATTTAAAATTACACTTTTTATATTAAGGATATTAGCTGGATGCATAGAAAATCTACGCAGCCCCATACCAAGCAGTAATCTAGTTAAATTTGCATCACTTGCCATTTCCCCACAAATTGACACGGGGACTCCATACCGGTTACAGCTTTTAATAATCAGCATCAATACCTTAATTACCGCTGGGTGCAGAGGATTATATAAGTAACTCACCGACTCATCATTTCTATCCATAGCTAAAAGATACTGCAATAAATCATTAGTGCCAATTGACACAAAATCAACCTGGGACAAAATACCTTTTAGGGCTAATGCTGCAGATGGTATTTCTATCATAGCGCCAATTTTTATATTACGGTTAAATAAAATACCCTCATCCGTCAATTCATCTTTAACATACTGTAATTGATTTATTACTTGCTTTAACTCCCAACTCGAAGAAATCATGGGAAATAATATTTGTAAATTACCAAACTGCGATGCGCGTAATATTGCACGTAACTGAGTTCTAAAAAATACCGACTCCACCAAAGATAATCTGATTCCGGTTAATCCCAATGCCGGGTTTAACGCATTATTAGCTTCACTCCAAGACGGAGTTTTATCTACCCCTAAATCAGCAGTACGGATAGCAACTGGCAGATGTTTCATAATTCTAGCCATTCTAACATAAGCTTCAAACTGCTCATCCTCAGAGCAGACATGCCCATCCTGTGCTAAAAATAAAAACTCACTACGGTATAAACCAATTCCCATAGCATTACTGTAATTAACCTCATTTAAATCACTTACCCCATCAATGTTCGCATATAATTCAACATTAACATCATCCAAGGTAACTGTATGATCTTTACGAATAGCATAGAGTTTTGCCCTCGATTCAATCCATAACTGCTGCCGCTTTTTATATTCGGTTAAAATAACTTTTTCCGGATTAACTATAAGTACGCCATCAATACCATCAAGAATAATCAAATCATCTTCACGAATAAGCTGTCGCGCATGAGTAGCCCCAACAATTGCCGGAATACCCAGATTACGCCCTACAATTACAGTATGTGAGGTAAGACTCCCAACTTCAGTCAGAAAACCAGTAAAATTAGAATTTTTAAAATGTACCAAATCTGCCGGAGATAAATCATGCGTCACTAAAATCCCTTGTTCTAGTTTCTTTGATTCATCCCAATCAAATTTATTTCCTTCAAGATTCTTAAAAATACGCTCCAGAACCTGTATTACATCGTGTTTACGCTCTTTTAAATAGTCATCATCCATTTCATCAAATTGACATGACAACTTATCTGCCTGCAGCTTTATTGCCCATTCTGCATTACATTCTTCTTGAATAATTATATCAACCGGTGCTTGAGATATTTGAGTATCTCCCAGCATCATAATACTTAATGATAAAAACGCACCTAATTCAGTTGGCGCATCATGAGGAATATTTGCTCGGAGTAATTCAAGTTCACGCTTAGTCTGCAGCACCGCATCTTTAAAGCGGATAACCTCTGCTTTTAACTCATGTTTTTCTAATGTATAAGCAGTAGCCTCATCCAAACTTTTATCAAGTATAAACGCCTGGCCAATGGTAATTCCACCACCAAGACCTATACCATGAATTAAAATACTCATATTTAATTACTCTACTTAATTACTTACTCTCTTTAGTTACTTACCATACTTAATTATCTACTCTACTTAATTAATTTTTATTTTTCAAGCCCAGCTTTACTCAGTTTCACCAAATTTATTATTAATCAATTCAACTATTGCATGGAGTGCATTAACCTCATCATTACCATCCACAGTAATTGTAACAGAGCTGCCTTTACTTGCCGACAGCATCATTACCCCCATGATACTTTTAGCATTTGCTGATTTATCATCCTTGCTAATCTTAATATCAGCATCAAAAGTGCCAGCCAACATTACCAGCTTAGAAGATGCACGCGCATGCAAACCAAGCTTATTACTTATTGTAATTGTTTCACTAATCATTAATAATTCTTTCTAACTAATAAGCCAAAGACGAAGGGTATTTTTTATTCATCACCAGTAAAATGTACTATTCCAGATACAGCGCCTTCAAGAGACTTCTTAACCACATCAGACAATTTATTTTTAGCATAAGAAATAGCTCTAATTAACATAGGCAAATTTAATCCGCTGATTAATTCAATTTTGTCTTTCTCTACAAGCCTTTGAGCAATATTGCACGGAGTAGCGCCGAACAAATCTGACAATATTAATACTTCATCATTATAATCATGCTTAATTTTATCAATTAATTCACGCGCACGCGCTAAAATACTATCGGTGTCCTCCGCTTTTTTAACTGCTAAAATATGTAAGTTATCAACCCTTTTGTTTAAAATATGCTCCACGCAATAAGCAAAACTATTAGCTATTTCAGAATGTGCAATTACAAGAATATTTACCATAACCCGTCATTATCCCATATCATCAATTAATAAACTTAAGCTACCACTGATATATTCATATTCTCCATTTTTGTTTTTTACTACTAACTTGCCCTCAAGAGTTAAATCTGTATTTAACCCAGATGTAATTAATTTTTGTTCATGATACAATTTAACTGTCTTGTTATAATGCAAGCAATTATCCAACCATTCCTGACGCAGCATAGCAAAACCAAAAACGCTATATTCTTGGACAACATGTTCCATATGAGCAACTAAACTAGCGAGTAGCTTGTTTCTACACCAACTGAATGAGTTATTTATCCCAATACCTATAATTACAAAGCGCTGCTCACAATGAATTCCGCTTTGCAACAATATGCCAGCAATTTTACCATTAAACGGTACAAATCCATCACCACCACCATTTGCCAGGTAAATATCATTGGGCCATTTAATATAATTGCTTATTCGATACTGTTTTAACAACCGATTAACCGCAACTGCCGCTATTAAAGGCAGCAGCTCACAACTAAAATGTAAGGGGAAGAAATATAAAAAAGACACGGTCAAATCCGTGGCAATTTTTGAAATCCAGCGCTTATCGCCTCTCCCACGTCCACCTGACTGCAATTCAGCAACTACAATTGTCCTGTTGGATAAATTATTTAGGTTGCAAAATGCATAAGTATTAGTAGAATCAACTTCCGGCAATAATTTTATAGCATAATTATCTAAACCATGCGGCCTAAGTTCATTTAATACTTCAATCGGGTCAAGCCAATCAATGGGGCGGGTAAGGCAAAAGCTGCAGTTTTGCCCCGTCTTAACTAAACCTGGTTCAAGATCATTGGTCTTAGCAATTAATTCAAGCATCTGCAGCCAGTTAAAGCCCATATCTTCAGCTAGTTTAACTAAACTAACACATCCACTGCTCAATAGCTTTAAACATTTAATCAACCCAAGCATGGGGTACCCAAACATGGCGCATTTATCTGGTATATTTGATATATTGTGTTCATCTATCGGATACTCCAAATATTTATAAAAGACGAAGCATTAAACACGCCGTATTTTATCAATTAACTGAGTAGTTGAAGTAGCAAATAAAAAAGGTATCGAATGCACGCTCCCGCCATATGCCAGAACCTCTTGACTGCCGACTATCTTATCAATACCCCAATCCCCACCTTTAACCAAAATATCCGGCTTTATCTTTAAAATTAGCTCGAGCGGAGTATCATCATCAAAATAAGTTACAAAATCTACGGATTCAAGACTCGCAATTACCCGAAGCCTATCTTCAAGCGAATTTAGCGGTCTATCCCCACCTTTGCCTAATCTTTTAACTGATGCATCAGTATTTAACGCTACAATCATGGAATTACCCAATTTTTTAGCTTGGGCTAAATAAGTTACATGACCACGATGTAAAATATCAAAACATCCATTAGTAAAAACAAGTTGCTGCTTACTCTTTATTTGTGCTAATTTAGCAGGTAAGTCATTGGGGGTAATTATTTTCTGCTCAAATATGGGTAAACTGTATTTCAATTTTTATCTTTCTCAACAGAAGCTTATTGAATAGCGTTGATAACCACTTCGAAAAGCGATTTGCAAATAACTCACTTAGACAACTCACTATTTTAACATATTTAATCATCCTTTAGGATTACCATTTTACCATGTTAGTGATAAGGGTAATTTCTCAGCGTAATAGAGTTTATATATTCGTGAACACTAGTGACATTTCTACTTTCAACTAAGTGACATTTCTACTTCAACTTAACAGGCGTTAATTTAGCGCAGCTTTGCCCGCCCAACTATGATATACTAACTGT
>JAUPUP010000029.1 GCA_030917485.1 Pseudomonadota bacterium | reverse complement strand
GGATAAAGTAAAGTCTTTTTTTAGATAATTTTTGTGATTCAAAAATGGTAGACTTTGTTCTCGGCTCAATAATACGATTGCATTCCAGATAACTGGTAAAACATTATTGCATGGATTGTGTCTACTAATTGTTTGGGAATGTGTTCACCAAGTTTCTTCAGCCTAATGTTATCAATAATAAATGTTTTCTCTTCTTTTGTAAACCGCAAAATTGACTGTCTTATATATCTGCTGGCGTTAATTTCTGTATTATTTTTTGTTAATCCAGTACTAAAAACCACCGATTCAATCGCTCTGTTTCTAACTGAAATATCGCAAATGTGCTGTTTTATCAAAAAGATTATCAAGTCCAGTTATTTTCGCTTAATTTGCGTAACTATATCTTCAATTATGGTTACAAGTTTATTCATTCCAGGTTGGTGGCTGATATTCACCAAATTTGGTAAACCTCCAAAATATTGTGTCTTGTAATACAAAGCATATTAACTCACATTCCCAGAACCAAGCAATATGCTTTATTTTTAATCTAATTTTTGTATCATATCCAAAGTTAGGGTAAAACTTTTAGAGCATGACATTTTATTATTTAGTAAACTAGATTTAATCCATGCATCTATATTAGGTTTAGATAGGTATATTATGTACACAGCAATTGCTAAACTAATGAAAATTATTACTTTTCCAATCACATAACGACCAGTATGAACAAACATATTTTCATAAGCTATTTCGTATTTATATACTAAGTCTTTCAGTGCAATTATTTGCTGGGGATTCAGTGAATGACTATCTTGATTTTTGATATTTTCCCAAATTTCATCAATATATTTTCGAGCTTTTGTAAGCTCACAAAGAAACTTTTTTTCCTTATGTCCACCATTAATCTTTAATAATCTCTCTAGTTTCTCAAAACTACTTTCTATTTGATTTTTTGTCGATTTATCGAATGCCACTTCACCAGATGTTATTTGTGTTATTCTTAGGTGAAACATATTATTATCACCTTCATAGACTTGTCTAATTCGCTCATTTACATTTCTCTTTTTTATTGAAACCATATATTCAATTATTTTATCCATCATTTTTAATATCCAATACTATAAAGTTTTTGTATTGCATTCAAAAGTTAGAGCAAATCACAATTTCATACTGTAAAAGTTCACAATATAATCATCGTAAAAATCCCACAAGTTTATTTTATGTTTGTTATGCAGAGGAAGTATTTTACACTAACAATGATTACATATATCATGCAGTTTTACGTTCTTAACCTAACTTTGGGATGTTATACTAATTTTTGCTATAAAAATTCAGCATTTGCCATATCATAAAATAGTCTTAACTCCAATTAGAATAAGGCGTTTCAGTGTCTTGTTTAGTCTCACGCATATTGGTATTTTTACCGCTATTTTTAGAATCTGAGGATTCTACGTCTTGCGGTATGGGCTTATCGGTATAGGTAAAATCTAAAATTTCCCGCATACGGTTTAAGTCATCCATTAACTTGGTGCTGCAAATTCCAGAGTTCCTGGCAGTTTCAAATAGTTTGGCATATTTGAGCTTATCATCTAAAGTTAGGGTACGCTCTTTAAATGCCCCAAAGTTTTCATATTCGGAGGGCTTAAAATTTTTATCAATAATGTCGGCTACTAATTGATTGATGAGGCAACTGGTTACTTCATCAATTGTGCCACCTAATACTTTACTATGTAGGCTGTCATGCATATAACCCATAGAGTATGAGCCACCGCTGCTATCAAACATGCTTGGCGGAATGCCTAGTCCTTTGTAAATTTCCTGGTCGTAAAATTGTAAAATCTGGATAAATACTTGTAGGTCACCAGTTACATCTACCGCTTGGACATCAAATGACACACCCTTCATACCCGGAAATACGAAGGTGCCTGTACCTTCTCGCTGTTCAGCTACTTTTAAGGCGACATCATAGTTGGTGGTTACATTGCCGTTATCATCCTGAATTTGCTGCTGTCCATCGGTATAAATTACCATCTGGGGGAAGGCTCTAAATTGTAGAGCCATTGCCATAAATTGCTGAATACCATATTTAAGCAAATAAATATTATAAATTCGCCGTAATATGCTCCTGCCATATGGATTATTAAAGCTATCTACACTCCGGTTTACAAAATGAATGCATTTATCTCTGGGGATTTCTACTAAGCCGAATAACTGCATATATGGCTGCCTACCCGGATAATCTAAGTCACCCAGTGCAGCTAGTGGGTCAATCCCAGCTAATTCAGTTTGATTGTAGGGGCTACCCATGAATGCGCCTGGCATATTTTGATAGCCAGGTGCATAGGAATTAATGATGTACTGGAATACTCCATTACGCGGTTTTACATTGCCTTGTTCGTCTACCGCAAAAATTGTAGTTATTGGCGGCATTGGGGTAACATGACTAATTAGGTATTTGCCAGTTGTTTTAAGTTTTTCTTCATCAACTACCTTCTCGCCAATAAAGTAACCCGCCCATGCTGAGGTAAGCATTTCTTTAATTAAACCCTGTAATCCACCTTTTAAATGCTTTAAGTTATAGCGCACTAATTCCTGAATTTTTTCATTCTCGTGGTAATAGTCGCCAATACTTCTAGCAACTAAGGCACTATTGATTTCTAGCCCATTGGCAATAATCGGATCAGTATATGCCATACGCTGGAAGGTACTGATACTAACTGAGGAGGGGTTAGTTACAAAATCACCTACTACGTTATACATATACGGTATTGCCGTAGCTATGGCATCTTTCTGTTTAGCATCCAAGTCCGGCATCATATCAAAGATAATATTCTGAAAGTTCTGCAAGGTTTGATTGATACTATTTAAACTACTTGGCAAACGCTGCTTGGTGGTAAATTTTCTGATGTCATTAACTTTTAAGTCATTGACTTTTAAGTGGGGATTTTGTGGAGTATTACGCTTATTAATTGCTCTTTTTTGTTTTTTATTTCTAGCTACCATTTTTGCCCCCGATTAAATCCAAATCTGGCAATTCTACCAGGATGTTGCTTAAAAACCTTACTAGCGAGGCTTGGAATAGCTAATTTATTTAAACTATCCAGGCTTGGTATGCGTAACACAGCGTGTTTAACATAGCCTAAAAACATAGTAGTGCTATCTACCAGGTCATCCACCCCATCTTTTTGTCCAGTAAATTGGCATAATTGCTCAATGTAAAAATCAATGCGTGGTTGTAATTGTTTGGTTGGTACAAATACCCGATGGTTTGCAAATTCATCAAGTACATACTGTGCCCGCTGTAATTTGCTTTTATTTTTAGGGTCTATGCCATAAACGCGGGGGAAGTATTGATTAAGTTCATCAACCAGTGCTGAACCATTGGCTTTTAGTTCTACTAATATGGCGGTATAATTTGGGTAAATTTTAATTAGTTCAATCACCTTATTTTTTAGTTCTATGAAGTTGTATTTAGCATTGTAAAAATTCAGGAGGTAATAACGATAACTATTAACTCCCCATACAGTAATCCCGCAGTCATCCCCATGCTTGGCAGTATTAGTAAAATTGGTATCAATAGAAATATAAACCTGTTGAATTTCTGGCAATTGCTCATACTGGTGGAAGTAGTCTCTTTGGAATATTAAACCCTTCTCATCCAGCGGCTCTTGCTGGCATAGTGCCTTCCATGCCCGGAGATCCGTTTTAAATTCTGCATATAAGTGGCGTTTATTTGGGTCTAGGTATTCACCTACGCTGCGCTTATCGTAGTTATTATCCGGATGATGCGCTTCCTTGAGTGCTGGGAAGGTCAATATTTCCCAATGGATATAGTCTAGGTCATCTTTGTTTAGGATGTTTTCTTTTTTAATTCTGCCAATTAGGTCATCACTATGCCACCTGGTTGCAAATACTATTTTTATCGTATTAACCTGTTGCCTGGTTCTCGCAGTTGTTACATACCAATTCCATACCTGGTCTCTAATTTTAGTGCTAAAGGCTTCTGAATCATCCTTAAAATAGTCATCAATAATTAATAAGTGAGCTGGTTTTCCGGTTAGCATAGTTCTACGCCCAGCAGCTTTAAAGCCTCCACGATTAGAATTTACGTTACTAAACCCCAAAGCTGTAGCTTCTTTCTTTTTCTTAACCTTGCTATCGAGTTCCTCATCAACATTCCACTTAATTTTACTCTCAGGAAATACCTGAGCATAAGTATCCGACATGATTATTGGCAATAACTCATTTTGGACTACGTCTTTGGCTCGCTCTTCATTATAGGTGGCATAAACTAACCGCTTCTCCGGAAAACGTCCAAAAATATAAGCAGTTAATAATGTTCCCGCAATTAAGGTCTTACCATGCTGCTGCGGTAGTTCTATGATTAAGTTGCCGCGACCTGCATCAATTAGCTGCTGTATTTTATTTGTGATAACATCGTGATACCATTGCCAGTCAAATTCCGGTATCATAAACTTACAAAAGTTACCAAAATTATTGATTTTCTGTAAGAGTAACCAGCTATTGGCTAATTCAATCTCATTATTAGTTGCAGTGCCATGCTTGATTTTATCCAAAATAAGCTGTATTTGCTGCATGATGAATCTACAATAAAGCGGTAAATATTGGTGGGGTAATGGGGTTAGATAGTGGATTAGTTAGAGCGCTGTACCATTGTGATTTTAGAGCTGAATGTGAAGTTGACTCAACAATAGACTTAGTAGTGGGTAAATTGCTTATATCATTATCAAGAGTAATTTTATCCTCAGGCAATAATGAAGCATTGTGTTGAGTATTTTCGTTGGTAGAATTCATGCCACTAACCAATAGTTACCGTTACATTTTTTGCATTGGTACTACCGGATAAACTAGCACGCAAATAAATACCAGTGAAGGTTAGCCCAACTTTTAGAGTGTTTTGCGTAAATATGGCTGGCTGTTCATTAAAATCTAATAATGAATTCCAAGCTAGAGCATCTAATGACCATTCAATAGTTACTGTGCCACCCCCAAAATTAGCTGCCTGGATAGCTAAAGTATGGGATGCCTGATTTTGTATTGCAACCGGATTCCCAATGGTATCCTCATTTACCCGGTAAAGTAATGGAGTACCCAATACCGGAGATGCGGTTATTTTTTGTGTGGTAACATTACTCTGTCTATTATTTATAGGAATCATTCTCTTACTACCTCATAATCGGCTAATAATTTGTGATATTTAGTATATACCCAGTAATAAATTGTTTTAGTTGACTTGTTAAATTTGCGTGCCATTTGCTCAAGAGTAAGCTTATTATTAGTTTGCTTCTCAATAAAATAGTATTTAGTTTTAACTTTGGGTAACTTTTGATAACCATCAGCAACCGTGCATGAACTAATAATGCTATTGGCATTTTGTAAATGACGTTCAATATAATCTTTAGTGCGTAAGTCCTCGCATTTAGAGACTAATTGCAATATAACGGCTTTATAAGCTACAGGTAGCCTATATATCCGTCTTGCTAATTGAGTATCTCTATCTGGGGAATTCACTGATTAACTTCCTATAAATCCTGATTGATTAAGTTTAGCCTGTAATTCTTTGGCTAAATCCATGTCAGTAGTACGCGGTTTGTCGTTCTTATGTTCTTTGTAGTCATCATAGAGACTCTCGCGTATCTTATTTTCAGTTACATTTTTAAAGCTGGTTATCATTAATTTAGCACACTCAATCTGTGACTTTTCGCCGGAGCGCATTCCTTCCAATAGCTGGCATTCCCAATAGTACATTTGCTTAGTTAAGGCAATTTTAGCGGCATCCTTAAAATCTGGATACTCCATAGCCCATTGAACTATCTTATCTGGACTAATGTTATAAACCCCAGCAAAAGTTTCTAATGAGTGTCCACTCTCGCAATGTTCAATTAATAATCCACAATACTCCGGGTTAAATTGAGTACTAATAGTGTTAGTACCCGTATTTTTAGGTTTTTTACTACTTGGTAACCCTCCAAGATTGCCTATAGGTAAGCGTGTTTTACCTAAATTTGTTATCATAACGTAATTATAGATAGGTGTTTCTTTTGATTCACTTTCTCATGGTAATTCTAGGTTTTTTTACATTAAGTTAAGCAAATTAGCCATACCTGGACTTGCAATTACTAGCGCTTTGCACCTGCAATTAACCTGAGTACCAGGATGCCCAGTTTGTTCTGGGGGATTATCCCAGTTAAATATCTTTTTATTGTTCGCAGCATGAGTCGGGCGCACTAACTTATCCTGCATAGTTTGCCACTTATACTGGTTTAAATCTAAAGCCTTACATTTAGCCATAGTTAAGCCTTGAGTAATTTTAATAGATTGGTCACTGGATATAATTTCAATTCGCTCATTGATTTTATTTACCGCATCAGTAATAATTTGATTTTCTAGCCTATGTGGAGTATTGAATAACCCTTGCATTAAGACAGCTAAAATAATGCTATAAATAAAATCATCCCGGAGGTTTTTAGTAACAGTGTAGTTCATAAATTGCAGTTGTTCAGTGTAATCCTGGTAGGATTGGGTGCTTTCGATATCAGCAATTTTTTTATCAATCATGGCATCAATCTGAGAATCAAACTCAGCTTTATGGTAGGCACTTATTTTGTCAAATAAGCGTTTAGTCATCTTTTTAAGTTTGTCGTTTGAGTAATATTCTGTTAGGGCAATCTGTAGTTTAATGGGATTAGTCGTAGTTAGCTTAGGCAGAGGTAAGTCATCATCAATGCTATTATCTGCGTTATTTGCGCTATTAGCATTCTGGCTACTTGTAGCGGGGCTACTAGTAGTGTGACTATTAATAGCCGGGCTATCAAACAAGAATATACCACTGCTAAAGAAAGTTAATAACTCATCCCGATAATTAGATTCAATTTCTGGGCTGCTTTCAACTGGCTGTAGTTCTATTTCATTGGACATGGCTTACTCCTTTAATAGCTGTTTTTGCAATATCTCAAAAGTCAAGTGTTCATTTTTAAATTGGCAATCCATAATTGCCATAATTTTTACTGACTGATTTTGTAGAGTTTCAATGCGGTAACCTTCTATCTCTAAAGTTTGGTATAGCTCCATAGCTAAAACGGTGGTAACGCTTTTAACACCTGTGAATTTTTTTAACTTCTCTTGAGCCGATTTTAGCGATATTTTTTTATCGCTAATGTGTTCCAGGCAATTCTCTACAAAAGCCTTTACTACATTACGGTAGCTGCTGATACTGTTTTCCTCTAGCTTATTCCATAACGTTTCCGGTACTGTAAAATTTCCGTCGGCATTTAGGTATTTGTAGTAATACTCGGCACAGTTAGCCAAAAATTTATTAAATTCCTGGTATAGTTGTGTTTTCCAATCCATACGATCACAATGGCTAACTTTGTACCAATAGTTAAAACGCTCTTTGCATAACTCAGTATCTAGTCGTAGGTATAACATCCGGCTAGTTTCATGGAGCTTATTGATGCTCACAAATGGGGATACATTGCTAACTGCTATTACTTTATTAAATATTTTTATGGTCTTAGCTTGTTTAAATTTACCCTGTACATGCACATAGTCATTCCCAGTAATTTGTAATATTTCTGGTCGGGATAATAAGGAGCGCTCTTTAGTATCCGATACAATAGACAACCGTGCCTGCTCTAACCCATCAAAGCTATATTTATCAAAATTAAATTTACCCGCAATGGTGCGTACTAGGTGTTCACCGTAGCGTTTTAATTCATCGGCTATAACATTTACCACCGTTGATTTACCACTTAGTCCAGCTCCTTGCAGCCATAGTATTTGCCGTCCAAAATTATCCGCTTTAAATATGCTATATACAAAAGCCATGAATAGTTCACGCTCTACATCTAGGTTAAATTGCAATAAAAAGTTATCCCATGCCAAAGTTGTGCCACCTTTATTGAGTTCCCGGATTTGCTCCAGTGGGATATAGCTAAAGCAGTATTCATGGGTTACATTGCTAATTGCTGCAATATGTAACACATTAATATGAAAGCTCCGGCTTCGGATTAAATCCTGTAAATGCTTTTTAGCGATTTTATCAGGCATATGGGCGATATTTTGGTTATTGGTAACGTAGAGCATATAGTTATACAATTTTTGCAAGTGACGCTCTTCCATAGTCGAAGTTAGATATTTAAGCTCGTTAGTATCGCTACTTGTTCTAACATAAATATCCAGTCCATGCTCTTTAGCTAACACAGCAAAATTATAGATGGCTAATTTATCTCGTCCGGTAGCTAACAAGTACTTGTTATATTCAGTTACATCCCCATTAAAGTTATTGGTAATGTACTGGTTTAATAACTCCAATTCACGCTTAGTCAAAAACTCCTGTAATACCTCATAAGCTGGTTTATCTTCAAGTAGGATATTTCGACCGTTATATACCAGCATATTACCAACCTGGTAAATGCCCTGAATTTGATTATATATTGACATCAAACGTTCCCATACAATATTGCCATTTATGGCTATGGTAATGATTAACCGCTTGAGTTAGACTGCGGATAAAAGCTAAATTATCCGGCTTAAAGCAGGTCATACTAGTAAATAAAGCCATATCTAAGCCCCGTAATACAGACTTATGCAATAATGCTTCATGTAAATCCTTCAATAAACCATTTACTAAATCATCATCCAGGTTTAATACATAATCCAAAGTTAATAAGTCGGTAATATAGGCAAAAAATCTATACTTATTGCGTAGCTTAGTATAATTTTTATGACTAATACCTAGCTGTTTATAAATGGTTTGATGTTTCATAGCTACTAGCTCCTGTAATATCATGGGTTAAAATTGGGGATGTTGAATCAAATAATGGGCACTCTTCTGCTGGTTTGGGGTTCATGCACGTTGGCTGGCTTAATCCCGATTGAGTCAATTTTGACTGTGTCAATTTTGACTGTGTCAATTTTGACTGTGTCAATTTTGACTGAGTCAATTTTGACTGAGTCAATGTTGGCTGATATTGATTATTAGCCAATGCGGTACTTGCAAACATGCAATTATTTATTCTTTGGATAGAAAGCTCATAAAATTTAGCATCCAATTCGGTAGCGATAAAATTACGCTCATTTAATAAGCACGCATGAGCAACTACACCGCTACCAGAGAAAGTATCCAGCACAATACTGCTAGGATGTGAATACAGCTTAATTAACCGCTCAATTAAAGCGAAAGGCTTCTCGGATGGATGTAACCACTTAATATTTGCTTTGTTATAACGCAATATGCTTTTAGGATAGCGTTTATTATTGAGTTTCTTATATTCTATGCTGCCAGTCTTGCCATACAAAGTTAAAGCATGATGTTTCTTAACGCTAGTTTTTGAGTATAGTACTTCGTGGTTATAAACGTTGCGCTCCAAGTTGCTTTTATTGCTATTTCGCACAAAAGTTTTACTAAAATATAAGATAAACTCATGATTAAGCAGCGGTCTAACATTTGAATCTAATGTTCCAGTTATTTTGTTTACCTTATCCCAGATAAGCTCATATCTGAAATACTGCCAGCCTAGATTAACCATCTTGTAGGTAAACTTACCGCTGCTAAACACTAAAATTGGTGCAGTTGGTTTAGCTACCCGGATAACTTCAGCAAACCATTTACCCAAATCAAAGGTTTTAGCGGCTAAAATGTCATACTCTAGTTTAGTCGTCATATACGGAGGGATCGACCAAAACTAGGTCGATACTCCTATCTGGCACTTGTGCCAAAATGTCCATGCAATCAGCATGATGAATTTTATTAATTAAATGCTGCATCTTTACTATCCTTTAGTCGATAATCATCCCAGTTGCAGCTTTTAACTACAACACGGCTTTTAAGTCTGGAATATAACGGATCACCAATTGATTTTTTAAATACATCTATTGATAAATTGCTGATAATAATAGTGTATACCTCATTGTTATAGCGTTCATTAATAACCTCGTAGAGTAGGTTACTTTTAAAATCGCTTTCCTGTACCCCGTATTCGTCAACAATTAGTAAATCACATTTAATTATTTTTCTAAATAAATCTGGACTTTTAATTTTTATCTCAGCAATGCGGTAAAACGGTACATAAAATCCAGTCAATTTTTGTGCTATAGCCCGATCCAAAATGGCGCATCCTAAGTGCGTCTTACCATTACCAGTATTACCAAGCATAATCACATTAGTATCAAAATCGTATACCTTGCAAAATTCAAGCAATTTTGCTGACCTATCGTTATTCGGTACATAGTTGTCACAAGTTGCATCAGTAAACCTGGTTGGTATACCCATTTCGGATTTACGGTTTAACAAATCTTGGCGTTTTTCTGTGGCAAGAGCTTTAGATTGTTGACCCCTATAACAAACAATACATTTTCCGTTTAGTAACGCCTCAACATTAGAACCATGAATTTCACAGTCAGTTTTAAAAAGGTTTGCAGCTAAAACTTTACTGCCCAAAATTTGCTCTGCAAGTTCCATGAAATCCTTGATTTCAGTAAAATCTTTCACTTAAAACTCCTCACTAGCAAAATTCTGCGAGTTACAGTTATGAATAACCGACTGCAAGGATTGATGACCTCCATGTGCCATTTCAATAAATTTCTCTAGCTTTTCATTATCCCTAAAAATATTGCTAATCTCATTGTATTTGGTACCTCCAGGATTTTTACCCATATGGAATTCAGATTTAGAGCATCCATCTATTGCTAGCTTCAAATCAGCAGTACTGTAGTTTTTAAGTCGATCAGATATCAGCTTGCTGCGCTTACTGTCTAGTTTGGCTTTGGGTTTGTCCATAACTTTTTGCCAATGCTCAAATACCTCACATACTCCACCGCGCTCACGCGGGCGCATACGCGGTTTATTTTCTATCTCTTTCTCTATATCTAGATCTAACTCTATATCTGTCTCTATCTCTGTCGGACAATGTCCCAGCAAATTTGGGACAGAAGTGGGACAATGTCCCAACTTTTGCCGATATTCTCTTTTTCTAATAGCTTCTTTAGTTTCTGAACCAATCATTTGATTAATTTCGCTCATAAATAAAGCACCATCATCTAACCTAGTCATTAAACCCAATGAAATAAAACTTTTAATAGCATGCCTTACAGTATCCACATTGGTATTTGTTATGGTAGATAGCATTTCTTCTGTATACGGTATAACGTTTTTGTAGATTAATTTACCCTCCAATTTTATAGATTTTAAAAGTAATTTTAAATAAAACAGTATGTAGTCCTTACCATTTGGCAAAACCTCAATTAATTTTATGTCCTCATTCTCAAAAAAATCATCTTTTAGTTTTAACCAATAATACTTTTTTGACTTATTCATTCTTAATTACCTCAAAAATATTCACTTTAAAATTAATTCTTGACCTAATATATCTGACTAAATTATGACAACTTTCTGCGTTTATTTCTAATTCTGGTATTAGTTCTAAAACCATTCATCGCACCACCACGCACAATATTTGCTATTTTATACCTATTATGCTACAATCATTTC
>JAUPUP010000002.1 GCA_030917485.1 Pseudomonadota bacterium | reverse complement strand
ATTGAGCATTATTGTTTTTAAGCATTATCTTTCTTTATTGGCTAGATAATCTTCAAGATAATGAATTGATTGCGCACCTTCACAAAACCCATGATTATTTAATAAATCAAGATGAAGTGGTATATTGGTTTTAATGCCACTAAAGCTGGTTTCAATAAGTGCACCCTTCATTAAATTTATGGCTTCCTGTCTTGTTTCACCATGGGTGATGATTTTACCAATCATCGAGTCATAAAACGATGGAACTGAGTAACCAGAGTAAACATGCGAGTCAACCCTTACTCCGTTGCCACCGCCAAAATGACATAGCTCAATCTTGCCTGGAGATGGTACAAAAGTGTAAGGATCTTCAGCATTAATTCGACATTCTATAGCATGACCTTTAAATACTATGTCAGACTGCTTGTAGCGGAGCTTTTCACCACTGGCAATATTAATTTGTTCTTTTACTAGGTCTATTCCCGTAATCATCTCAGTTATCGTATGCTCAACTTGAATTCGCGTATTCATTTCAATGAAGAAAAATTCACCATTTTCAAACAAAAACTCAAAAGTTCCAGCGCCACGATATTTTAGTAATTTGCAAGCTTTTACGCATGAGTCACCAATTTTTTTTCTCATTCTTGCCGTAATTTCAACGCCAGGAGCTTCTTCAATAACTTTTTGATGACGGCGTTGCATTGAACAGTCTCGTTCGCCTAAATGAATTACATTCCCGTACTCATCAGCTAATACCTGAACTTCAATGTGTCGCGGTTCAGTGAGGTAGCGTTCCATATAAACGGCAGGGTTGCCAAACCCAGCATTTGCCTCTGAACGTGTTATTTCAAGCAGTGAAATCAAGTCTTCTTCCTTGTGGACTACCCGCATTCCGCGCCCGCCACCTCCAGCAACAGCCTTGATAATTACTGGATAACCAATTTTTTTGGCGATTCTGGCAACCTCTTTATTGTTTAGTGGCAGTTCACCTTCTGAGCCTGGTACCACTGGTACACCAGCTTTTATCATTGCTTCTTTGGCTTTTACTTTATCACCCATGGTAGCAATATTTTCTGGACGTGGTCCAATAAAGACAAACCCACTGCCTTCAACTCTTCTAGCAAATTCAGCGTTTTCTGATAAAAATCCATATCCTGGATGTATGGCTTGAGCATTAGTAATTTCTGCTGCGGCAATAATTGATGGTATATTAAGGTAACTATGCATGGATTTAGCTGGACCAATACATACAGCCTCATCAGCTATTTTTACATATTTAGCATGTTTATCTGCTTCTGAATATACTACTACAGATTTGATGCCTAAAAGCCTGCATGCACGCTGTATACGGAGCGCAATTTCACCACGATTTGCAATTAAAATTTTTTCAAACATATTTATTTATTACCTATTCAATCACAAATAGTTGTTGCCCAAATTCTACAGGCTCACCATCTTTCATTAAGATTTCTTTAATGATGCCATCCTTATCAGATTCGATTTGATTCATTAATTTCATCGCTTCAATGATACATAACACCTGTCCAACTTTAATTTGTTGGCCAATCTCGACAAACGGAGGCGTGCTGGGAGAAGATGCTCGGTAAAAAGTTCCAACCATTGGGGAGGTGATATATTGTTTTATTTCAAGAGCTTTTTCTGAAATCTGAGGAGAAGGAGCTGTATCTGCAGAGCTGGCAACTGGTGCTGGAGCAGCTTGTTGGTGCTGGTATATGTGTTGTGGGTATTGAATCTGCGGTTGTGGAGAATTAATTACTGCAGATATTCTAAGCTTTTCTTCACCTTCGGTAATTTCTAGCTCAGCAATACCCGACTCTTTTACTAATTCAACGATAGCTTTAATTTTTTTAATTTCCATAGAGAAATTATTCCTTTTCTAATAAAGAATTAATTGCGTAGTTCAACGCTAATTTATATCCAGTTGAGCCTAACCCTGAGATTATCCCAACTGCAATATCGGAGAAATAAGATTTGTGCCTGAATTCCTCACGCGCAAAAATATTGCTTAAATGAACCTCGATAAACGGTGTATTAACTGCAAGCAATGCATCACGCCATGCAATACTGGTGTGTGTGTATCCAGCAGGATTTATTATTAAAAAATCATAACCTCCACCGATACATTCATGTGTTTTACTAATCAAAGCGCCTTCACTATTATTTTGATAACATTCTAGCACAACCCCAGATTTTTGACAGATAATTTCTAGCTCCTGGTGTATGTCGTCTAACGTCATTTTACCATATATTTGAGGTTCTCTTTTGCCAAGTAAATTCAAATTTGGTCCGTGCATTAACAGGATGTTATAGCCACTTTTTTTAGTTAATTTATGAGTGTTTTGCTTAGCTGCCATAGTATTGTCTTTATGTTGATTGTTTGTTTTGCAAAATTTGCTGTTTAAACTTAGCGCAATCAACAACCATAAGACGGTTGTCGGCGGCAAACTGCATAAGAAAATTAAACACACTAGGTCTTTTTTTTTCTAATTCTTTACGTACAGCAACACAATTCATGTTTTTATATACCAAAGGACGTAAAAATGGAGAGTAAGAAACTTTTTGTTGATCAAATACAGCCAACATTCCACATACTCGGTCTACCCAATCGCTAGGTCTAAATTTATTTCCATCAGTAGTAACACCTGCTATGATCAATTCATCTAGATAACAAATTTCATTATCATCATTTTCCATCATTATTTTTTTATTTCCATATTCTTTGTAACCATTACAGCCACATATAAATATAACGCTACTGCGGTTTGCTTATATCATTGAGTAATACCGATATAGATGCGCTAATGGTTATTTAGTAACTGCAGTACGGATTTTACCCTATTTTAGCTCGAATATGGGTGAAGATTTTTAGTTATATATAATCAGTGATTAGGATTGCTGCCAAGTAATAAGCTAAGTTAGACACCATTATTTATAATTGATGATATTTCGGATTTCATTATTAAATTTTACTGGCATAAAATTATTTGGCAGGTTAAGCAATAAAGTTTGGTCGGAATTTATCTTAGTTGATGTGTTTTTAGGGTGATGATCTATATTTTTGGTGGTAGTTCTTATATTTAATTTTCTGCAAATATTTTTGCAAAATTCCAATGGAAATGATGACTTTTTATTTTTCTGTATTTTTAAGTGCATAATTTGCCCCCACAATAAAACAATATAATTGAATGAATATTATCATGGTTGAAACTGTAAATGTGGTGTTTTTTACAATATTTTTTTATTTATAAATATTTAATCTTGCTTTGTACTATGTAATTTGCAGCAATTTCATTGAATTCAATTAATTGCTTGTCTATCCATTGCTGATCATATTTT
>JAUPUP010000028.1 GCA_030917485.1 Pseudomonadota bacterium | reverse complement strand
CGTAATGTTTTAGTAGAGCGTGGTATCAAGCCAGAAGAATTGCCAGTATCTGAAGAAATTCAGAAACTTGAGCGTAAAGTAAAATCAAGTGAGAAGCAACTTATAAAAGAAAGTGCATTACCCAAGATAAAAGGTAAAAAGGATGAGTAAGCAAATACCGCAAGGATATAAACAGACTAAGCTTGGGATTATTCCGGAAGATTGGGAAGTTGTAAAATTACATAAAGTAGCTGCGATTACTGGAGGTAAAAGAATTCCAAAAGGAGAATTTTTAACAACAGAACATACAGGGTTTCCTTATATAAGGGTAACTGATATGTACATGGGTGGAGTTAATTTTGAATCTCTATTGTTTGTTCCTAAGCATGTTGCCCCATTGATTAAAAACTATAGAATTACTTCTAATGACTTATTCATAACAGTGGCTGGAACTTTAGGAATTATAGGAAAAATTCCAAATAAATTAAATAATGCCAATTTAACTGAAAATGCGAATAAGATTACAGTAAATTATGGTTCGAAAAATTTTATCTTTTTTATCTTGTCTTCAAATTTAATTCAAACTAAAATTAAAAGTGTGTCAACTAATAATGCACAGCCAAAGTTAGCACTTGAACAAATTAGGAATTTTATAATACCGATTCCACCAATAAAAGAACAAGAAAAAATTGCTGAAATATTAACTACTTGGGATGATGCTATAGCTAAGCAAGAACAACTAATTGAGCAAAAGCAGGTTTTCAAGAAGGGATTAATGCAGCAGATTTTTAGTCAAAAAAGGAGATTTAAAGATGATAATGGTAATGACTATCCGGTTTGGCAAGAGCAGAGATTAGGGGAAATTGCAGATATAAGTACAGGGCAGTCAAATAGAGAAGATTCTTCTTTAATTGGAAAGTACACTTTTTTTGATAGGTCTCAAGAAATTAGAACTAGTGACATCTATTTGTTTGATGGTGAAGCTATAATAGTTGCAGGTGAAGGTCAAGATTTTATTCCTAAGTATTTTATTGGTAAATTTGATCTGCATCAAAGGACTTATGCAATAATGAATCTTAAAAATTTAATTACAAAATACTTGTTTTACTATATTTACATGAATAGGGGATATTTTTTTACTCAAGCTGTAGGATCAACGGTAAAATCTCTGAGGTTGCCGTTATTTCAAAAAATGCCTGTAATGCTACCCATAATACCAGAACAAAATAAAATTGCGGACTTTATAACTTTAATTGATGATGGAATAACTAAGTTATCCGAAGAACTAGAACAACTAAAATTACAGAAAAAATGTTTAATGCAAAAACTTCTGACTGGTCAAGTAAGAGTAAGGATTTTATAATGAAGGTAAATTATGAAGAAGTACTAAAATTAACTCATATGAAAATATCTAAACAAGAAATACTTGTGATTTCTATGTCCTGAATATGGGTACAATTCATATTTACGTAGTCAATTCGATCAAATATTAGTTGAGTTGTTCTCTAATTCAGAATTATAGGGTTTAGTCAACTTTGTTGAGATAAAACTATTAGCACAGTCCACAAAAGAATGATTTTGCAGATAAGGTATAACTATATTATGATCCCAAATACAGACGAAAAACACCTCCAGCAAAATGTAATTAAGTTACTTAACTCAATGGATTATACTTTTATAAGTCGTGAAGAAAATGTAATTTTACGTAATAATCAACTGAATGAAGTTATTCTTAAAAATATTCTACTTCAGCAATTGCAAAAAATTAACTCATTTGAATACAAGGGGATTGATTACAAATTTTCACCAAAGAACATATCCAGAGCAGTTGAAGAGTTAAACGTTCCGCTTAATGAGGGCTTAAGCATAGCTAATCAAAAAATTAGTGATAAGCTGGTATTAGGCACTAGCTATGATGAAGAGCTTTGCGATGGTGAACGTAAAAGCTTCTCACTGCGTTATATTGATTTTGATACTCCAGAAAATAATGTATTCCATTTTACTGAAGAATATAGCGTAAGCCGGGTGAATTTAAGTAATATAACTTGTAGCCGTCGTCCGGATATTGTACTCTTCATTAATGGTATTCCTTTTGCTGTAATTGAGCTAAAAAAATCCAGTGTGGATGCTAAACAGGGTATTTTGCAGATGATTGATAATCAGGGCAGCGATAAAATACCGCAGATGTTTAAGTATGTACAATTAACCTTAGCCGGGAATAACTTTAATCCAAAGTACGCTACAGCTGGAACTCCAGCCGAGTTTTACGCGGTTTGGGAAGAGGATACTTCTACTAACGAAGAGTTAGCACACCTAATTACCCACCGCTTTGCCAGCAAATTAGACCGCACGCTATACAGCTTATTTAATAAATCAAGAGTGTTAGAGCTATTACATTCATTTATTTTATTTGATAAACGGGTTAAAAAGGTAGCCAGATATCAACAATATTTTGCAATTAAAGACATTTTTAACAGAATTGAAACATTTGCCGTTGATGGAAGTCGCGCCGGCGGTTTAGTTTGGCATACACAAGGCAGCGGTAAATCTTTAACTATGGTTATGTTAGCCAAGTTACTTAAAAGAAAAATTACTGGCTCACGGATTATCGTTGTAACTGATAGAATAGATCTGGATGAGCAAATTCATACTACATTTCAAAATACTGAAGTGAAAGCAGTTAGAGCTAGCAGCGGGCGCGATTTAATTGAAAAATTTCGGTCTGGCAGTAGCGTAATTACTACGCTAATTCATAAATTTGAAACAATTAAGAATGAAAATAATAATCACAATCGCCGTGATACCAATTTTGAGGATGCTAATATCTTTGTATTGGTTGATGAATCTCATCGCACACAAGGCGGTGATTTACATAAAGCCATGAAAAAAGTATTTCCTCGTGCATGTTATTTAGGTTTTACTGGTACTCCACTTCTCAAGCGAGAAAAAAGCTCAATTATTAAATTTGGTGGATTAATTCATTGTTATACAATAGACCAGGCCGTTAAAGATAAGGCTGTTTTACCGCTTTTGTATGAAGGGCGTTTAGTTGATCAATGGATTAGTGATAGCGCGGGTCTTGATCGGCGGTTTGAAATGATTTCACGTGATTTAAATGTTGAGCAAAAGGAAGACTTAAAACAGAAATGGGCACGATTTAGTCGAGTTGCCTCAAGTGAGCTACGGTTAGAAATGATAGCCTTAGACGTTAATGAGCATTTTACTAAAAACATTCAAGGTACTGGATTAAAGGCAATGTTAGCGACAAGCAGTAAATATGAAGCTATTAAATACCATGAATTATTTAGCAAGTATGGAAATATTAAAACTGCGTTTATAATTTCAGCTCCTGATACTCGTGAAGGTTGTGATGAGGATAACGGAAGTGGAAATAATAAACAATATATTGCCCAAGCATGGGACAAATTAATGCGGAGCTATACTAATGAGGAAGATTTTTTAACTAATGTAAAAAGTGAATTTATTGATGGTGATGAATTAGAGCTATTAATTGTTGTAGACAAATTATTAACTGGATTTGATGCGCCGTGCGCTACTGTTTTGTATATGGACAAGGAACTCAAAGAACATGGGTTACTTCAGGCCATCGCACGGGTTAATCGCCTCTATAATGGTAAATATGAAAAAAATGTCAAGGGTTATAAAACTAGTAAAAGGTATGGCTTTATTATTGACTATCGTGGACTTTTAGGTAATTTAGATAGCGCTTTAACTTCCTATAGCGCATTGGCTGGTTTTGATGAAGGCGATTTAATCGGTGCAGTGATTGATATAAAAGCTGAAGTTGGCAAAGTTAAAACTTTCTATTCTTATTTGCAAGATTTATTCAAGACTGTAGTAAATAAGCAAGACCAAGAAAGTTATCAAGTCTTTCTCGGCGGCTCTGATTTAGCTGGGGTGCATGGTTCTGATTTGAATTCGGCTCCATTATCTGGTCTCATGCTGCGTAAAAAATTTTACGAGTTGTTGTCCAAGTTTGCCTGTGCGTTAAAACTAACTTTATCCAGCGATAAAACTGATGAAGTTTTAACGCAAAATGAAATTAATCAATATAAAAAAGCAATGAAGTTTTATAGTGAACTCCGCCGTGCGGTAAAAATACGCTACCATGAAGAAGTTGATTTTGGCAAATATGAAAGGGAAATGCAAAAACTACTGGATACATTTATTAGTGCCAATGAAGTTAATCAGCTCACCAAGCTAATTAATATTTTTGAAGAAGATTTTGATAAAGAAGTTGAGCGTCTGGCGGGTGATAATGCTAAGGCAGATGGTATACTTAGCGCTGCTGTTAGAATGGTTAGTGAGAATAGGGCACAAAATCCTAATTTCTATGATAAGCTTTCAAAAAAAATTGAGCAGATTATTCAGGAGTATCGGGACGGTCGTCTAAGTGATGAAGATAAACTTAAACATGCTCAGGATATTCGTTCTATGTTGAGGCCTAAACAAATAGGCGAAGAATTTTCCTATCCTGATGAAATTAAAGATAGAAGCTGTGCCAAGGCGCTCTATGATAATCTTCAGGAAATTAGAAATGCAGTGCCATTGGATGAATTTATCCGCATTCTGCTCCAAATTGATAATATATTTTATGTTGTATCTAAAAAACCAGATTGGCAGTATAGTGGGGATATAAAAAATCAAATTGATCAAGAAATTGATGATATCCTCTATATGGTAGAGAAGCGGTTAAAGATTAAGTTTATGAATACGAGTCAAATTATTAGCCAAGTCCATTCAATTGGTGTTAGTAACTATGCTAAATGATTTGTTTATGTGGGATTGTTTAAACGCAAATTCAAATATGAAGCGCAACAAAAAATAGGGCACTCTCATGGTTGAGATGCGACTCCTGAAAAAGGTACTATCAAAAATGAAATGCGAATTCCAGATGGATAAAAATAGACCTCGAAAAAATAAATAAAATTTATTTTGTTTATTTCTTGATGAGGCAAGCTTTCATTCAACGGTAGAACTATAATTTGACAATTTATAGTGAATTTTAGTATAATACGCTATACGTATAACGTATTAAGGAGTGAGTATTATGCACAAAAAAATGACAATTAGCCTTGATGAAGATGTTTATTATGGGCTGTACCATATGATTGGTAGAAGAAAGATAAGCCAGTTTATTGAAGATTTAGTTAAACCATATGTTTTAGATAGTTCGTTGGATGCTGGGTATAAGGCTATGGCAACTGATAAAGAGCGTGAAATAGAAGCTCAGGAATGGTGTGATGCTCTTATAAAAGATGTTGGTAATGAATAGAGGGGAAATTTGGTGGGTAGAGTTTGAGCCATCGGTTGGTAGTGAAATAAAGAAAACCAGACCTGCAGTAATTATAAGCAATGATTCTGCAAATAGGAATTTACAACGTGTTGTGGTTGTTCCGTTAACAAGCAACACTGATAAGCAATATCCGGGTGAGGCTATTGTTTTTGTTAATGGTGGCAAAAGTAAAGCTATGGCAGACCAAATAATGACTGCGGATAAGGTAAGGTTAAAAAATAAATGTGGTAAGTTATCCAAGGCCGATCTATTAGCTGTTGAAGATGCTATTTTGTTACATTTGGGATTACCTAAGTAATATTTGAGCTTGTGGCATGTATAGTTAATGATCACGTTCCTAGTAAGGACAGATTTGCAACTAGTCATTTCTATGGACAGCCTTGCGCCCATTCAATTGGGGTTAGCAACTATGCTAAATGATTTGTTTATGCGGTCTTGTTTAAAAAACCTAAAAATTCACTTACATTAGGTGTCATTATTTTGTTACAATAATTCCTTATAAGATTACATTGTTAATATATGTTGTTAAAATTTGTTTTGAAAGTGGGTTTAATATGAAATTATACAAGTACCTTGCACTTGCGTTGCTGGCTGCTTTGGGTCTGGCTGCGTGTAATGGCGGGACTAGTTCCAGTGGTTCATCAACTCCATCGTCAACTACAGAACTTGGCGTTGCAGTGTTTACGCCTGGCAGTTTAGTTGCTGAGTCTACGTTGTGGATATCTACTCAACCATCTGCAGAGAGCTGGTCAAGCTACACCTCTGGAACTACCAATCCAATTATTGCGGTTGGTGCAAATTCAAGTGAATTACTGGCTTTTGATGGCACTAACTTTTTTATGAGTGGTGTTCAAGGCGGACAATTTACTCAATTAGATGATTCTGTTGGTACAACATTGGCTGCAGCAACTATTGTGTCAGGGGAAAGTGGTTTTGTAACCTATACTGAAAGTAAAGTATGGTTTATTAGTAATAGTGGTACTGTAACTGCAGATACGTTTCCTGGCTCATCTAGGATATCAAGTGTAGAAAATCTGCAAAATGAATTTTATGCGTATACTCAAGAAAGTACAGTTTATTCATCAAGTGATGGAATTAACTGGGGTCAGGTAACTGATGCACAAAATATTCAAGCGTTTATCAATGTAATTCAATTGAATGACGGCTTGTATGCAGCAATAACTACTCCTGATTATAATGATGGAAGTGCACCTAACGTGTGGCTGGGAACTTCGCCGACTAGTTTTAATGCTCCGGCAAATTATCTAGAAAACTTTTTTGGCGCACCAGCACAGGTAAATTTTATTGCCACTAATGGTAACGGTAATTTATTTTTTAATGAAACTAATCCGGCTACTCTAATGACAATACGGTTATATTATATTGCTAATGCAGATCAGCAAAGCACTGGTTCAATTATTCAGGTGATAGCTATACCGCAAACTAGCAGTTTTGTTAAACCAACAAATATATATGCTACAGCAAACAACAGCTTATTTGTTACTACAGGTACTACCTTTGAAAGTGATAGCAGTATAATTGATCCAGATGGTCCAATTAGTTTAACTGAAACTCCATATGTAACCAACCCTAATGTAACTACACAGTTGCTTGGTAGTCAAAATCAGACTAATGGTTCAGCATATGCAGTTAGTGGTAATAATCTATTTGTTGCGCCAAACCTAGGCAGCACTAATGATGGAAGTTTAACTTTAATTACGAATGCAACTAATCCAGCACTCCCTATTTATCAACTTCTGCCGTCTGGAGCGTTAGCTAAGTATACTAAAGTTATGGGAAGTATTTCTAACTTCATGTTATTATTAAATAATGGTGCAGCTTTATTATCAAGTGGAAATGGATTTACTCCAACTGCAGCAATTAGTAATACTAGTGAGTCTAGTGGTTCAACTGGGATAACTAATGTTTTATCTTCAGGTGCGATTAATGGATCATTCTTGGTTCAGGCCGCTAGCTCTAGCTCAGGGAATGGTGATTTGTATTATAGCGCCAATGGTCAAACTTGGGTTATGATATCGCAGTCGGCGTTGACTCAGGCTCAGTTGGGAACATTAATTGAAAGTAGTATTACAGTCAACACAATTTCCAATTTGTATAACATAACTACTACTAACCCAAGCGTAACTTATCAGACTGCTACACCAACTAATCTATCTAGTTGGGAATCAGCGCCATCGCCAACTCCATTATTTTTAATTGATAATGTGACGTACACGCTTTATCCAAACTCAAACAGCTTGGGAACTTTAAATGGCAATCAATATGATATTACATTAAATGCACTTCCGCAAAACTATGTTTCAAGCGGTAACGTTGCGTATAATGGTCAAGAAGTTGCTTTAGCACAGGCTGCTACTGTGGTTACTGAGGCAGATAAAATAGCCGGAGCTAACTATATTTGGACAGCTCCAGATTTAAATGCAGTTTGGACATTAAATACTGCTACTTTTAGTGGCTTGAATGGTGAAAGTTTTCCGAATGAGGCATTTAATGTAAGCCCGGTATTATTATGGACCGGTGTGGTTTGGGTAACTCAGGGTAATGGTGAGGTATTGCAAAATACCGATAATTTACCAACTAATATATATACTAGTAGCAATGCGATTTCGTGGCTAGCAGCTAATGAGTCGGGAGATATTATTACTGGTACCCCAAGTTTATTTGGTATGTAATTTATAATAATATATAATTATATGTAATGGTTTTATACATTACCGAGTAAGAAAAACAAATGCCGCTTTTTATAGAGCGGCATTTTTAAGATGTGTATCTTTTACTATAACTTGAACATGCAGCGCAAAGAAAATTTTGCGACAGAACTATAATACTACCAATTTATTCCGGATTGGTATTATACATTATAGTAGCACAACCAAAATTATTGGGATATATAACATAAGGTTGTCCGGTTTGTGAATTCCAAGTCATACTAACCTCAGTTGCATTTATTGAGGTAAACGCTGGAGAGCCGACCACCACCCACGAAGAACCATTAAATCTTTTTACTGTTATACGATTACCACCATCGGTGCCATTTTGCTGCGGATACGCAAGATATGGTTCCTTATTGACAGGGTTAAAACTAAAACTTAAATCAGCAATAGATCCCGAAGAAATGCCTTTTTCTCCAACTAACTCCCAACTAGTTCCATTAAATTTCATTACCTCAACTTTATTACTGTTTGCTAGATTGCCATATGCCACATAAACATCAGATGTTACCGGGTTAAATGTTATTCTAGCATTGCTTGCACTGGGAGAGAAATCTTTGGGACCAACATATTCCCATGATTCGCCATTATATTTCATCACGGATACTTTATTAGCATTATTAACATCAATATATACTACGTAAGGTTCTTTAGTTGAAGGATTAAACCACATACTAACCGAAGTTGCGCTAGGTGTAAAAGCTCTATCGCCAACATACCCCCATGATTCACCGTCATATCGCATCATGGATGCTCGACCCCCTCGTTGAGTATCCGGAAAAAACATGTAAATAGATTGATCAACCGGGCTGATACCCATTGAAAGATCGCTAATTGCCCCATTTGAAAATCCGCGAGCGCCAACATATTCCCACGATGTACCGGTGTATTTCATTACTGAAGCATAGTTCCCATGTGATACGTCAGCGTATCCCACAAATAATTCACCAGTATTAGCATTAAATCCAAAACGGTTATAACTGGTAGCTCCATCAGAAAAACCTTTACTGCTCCCAACATACTCCCATCCGTTGCTTTCAGTATACCTTTGCACCGTAGCTCTACGCCCATAGTTTACGGCTGAATATATAATGTATAACTGCTGACTGGGGCTAAATCTATCGCCCAAGCTTGAGGCAGGTCCGTGTGAAATACATGACGATTCACCAAATATTTCCCATGCGGAAAGCTCATTTTGATGTTTGGATAGAATGTTTGTGTTTAATTCATTTGTATTTGTAACTGCAAAGCATATTCCGAATAAAGCAACAAAAACAAATGCCACACTACGCAAAATATTATATTTATGCATTTGGCATCCCCTATAAAATATAGTTTTTTTGTAAGATGGATCAACACATGGCAAATTATATGCATTGATCCCAAAAATAATTCAACTATTCCACAATATCTATGTTATAACGATGGATATGGAGGTTGATCTTCTTTACATCCATCATCTATAGCTCCTAATCCTACTGCTTGCTTATAATCAGGAGTATATGAATAAGAAAACCCATTTGGTAACTGTTGATAATTACGGATGCCGCCATTTGAATTATTATTAGTATATAGGGTTTGTGATTCT